>JAUQVQ010000221.1:0-3696 GCA_039794725.1 Gloeomargarita sp. HHBFW_bins_162 | reverse complement strand
TAAACGCTAGACCAACGCTTAGCTTGTACCTTTGGCCTAGATAAGTCCATCACAGGGCAAGCCGCCCATTGTTGTTGACCACCTGAACCGTCCCAGCCTTAGCTTTCATCCACCTATGCCCCTAAAATCTTTGGTCCAATCTTAGGCCAAAATCCCTTGCTTTTGCTAGGGTTCTGTACTAGTCTCTATATTTGCTGTACTAATTGGGGAATAGCTGTAATGCTTGCAGAATCGCTGTATCTGGCTTGTTTATTGGGATGGGTGACCAGGGATTCGAACCCTGAGCCAGCGGATTAAGAGTCCGATGCGCTACCGTTGCGCCAGTCACCCACCAATTGCTCATTTTATCGGAGCAGGTATTACATCATCCCCATGCCGCCCATCCCACCGCCGCCGGGGGCAGGAGCCGGTTTCGGTTCCGGTTTTGCCACCACGAGGGCTTCGGTCGTGAGAAACATCCCGGCAACGGAGGCGGCATTTTCCAGAGCGGTACGGGTGACCTTGGCTGGGTCAATAATCCCAGCTTGGATCAAATCCTCGTAGCTGTCGGTCATGGCGTTGTACCCCATCGGTAAATCCAGTTGCCGCACCTTTTCCACCACAATCGCCCCCGTGACCCCACTGTTGGTAGCAATTTGGTGGAGCGGGTAATTCAACGCCCGGGCGACAATATCCACCCCGGTTCGCATTTCCGGATCATCGAGGGATTGTGCCAAGGCGGGAAGTTCTTTGGCAAGATGCACCAAAGTTGCCCCGCCGCCCGGAATAATGCCTTCTTCCACAGCCGCACGGGTGGCATGGAGGGCATCCTCAATTCGGAGTTTTTTGTCTTTTAATTCGGTTTCGGTGGCCGCTCCCACTTTAATCACTGCAACCCCCCCGGCGAGTTTGGCAATCCGTTCTTGCAGTTTTTCTTTGTCGTATTCGGAGTCGGTTTCCGCCAGTTGTTGGCGAATTTGGGCAACCCGCATCCGCACTTGGGCTTGGGTATCCTGACCGGCAACGATAACGGTTTTATCTTTGCTCACAGTGACTCGCCGCGCTGTCCCTAACATCTGCGGTTGCACCTGATCTAGTTTCAAGCCAATGTCTTCAGAGACAAATTGACCGTTGGTGAGGATGGCAATGTCTTCGAGCATGGCTTTACGGCGGTCGCCAAAAGAAGGAGCCTTGATGGCACAGACATTCAATACCCCCCGCATTTTGTTCACCACCAGGGTGGCCAGGGCTTCCCCCTCGACATCTTCGGCGATGATCAGTAGAGGTTGGCCGGTGCGACTGATTTTCTCCAGGATGGGAATCAAGTCGGCGATACTGCTAATTTTTTTGTCGGTAATCAGCAGGCGGACATTCTCGTATTCCGCCACCATATTTTCTTGGTCGGTGACCAGATAGGGCGAAATGTAACCCCGGTCAATTTCCATCCCCTCAACCACTTCTAATTCGGTTTGCAGGGATTTGGATTCTTCAACGGTAATCACCCCATCGTTGCCCACTTTCGCCATGGCTTGGCCGATCATATCCCCCACGTCCGGGTCGTTGCCTGCGGATATGGTGGCAACTTGGCTGACCATTGCCCCCGAAACGGGCTGGCTGATTTCCTTAATTCGGTGCACCAAGTGGTGAACGGCGCACTCCATCCCTCGGCGTAAATTGATGGGATTGGTTCCGGCGGTGACATTTTTCAAGCCTTCTAAAATCATGGCCTGCGCCAACAAACACGCAGTCGTCGTCCCATCCCCCGACACATCAGCGGTTTTCTCGGCGACTTCCTTGAGCAACTGGGCACCGGTATTTTCCATCGGGTCGCTGAGTTCGATTTCCTTGGCGATGGTGGCACCATCGTTGACGATTTCCGGGGCACCAAACTTCTTCTCTAAAATCACATTCCGACCCTTGGGTCCCAGCGTTACCCGCACCACATCGGCCAAGGCATTGACCCCCCGCTCCAAGGATTGCCGCGCCGCCTCATCAAAACTGACTAACTTGACCATGATGCCTGTGCCTGAATAACGTCATTGCCTATACTAGCACCCCTCTAGCACTCACGGGTGGCGAGTGCCAGATTTGCCAGCGGGGGTCGAATTAACCTACGATAGGACGAGTATGTCGATATGTAACCCATGAACGTTTTTGGCTCGTTGAGTGTCCCCCTGCGTCGTCCGGTTGCCGAACCCGCCCGTCCTCAGCAACGCCCGATTACGATTAAATCGGCTCGGGAGATTGAGATTATGCGGGTGGCGTCCCGGATTGTGGCAACCGTGTTGCGGGAAATCAGCGAGCTGGTCAAACCGGGCATGACCACTTTAGATTTAGACCGCTACGCGGAACAGCGGATTCGGGAACTGGGGGCAACGCCGAGTTTTAAGGGGTACCACGGGTTTCCTGCGTCCATTTGCGCCAGTGTTAACCAGGAGGTGGTGCACGGCATTCCCAGTGCGAAAAAGGTATTGAAAGCGGGCGATATATTAAAGGTGGACACCGGGGCTTATTACCAGGGGTTTCACGGCGATTCATGTATAACGATTGCCGTACAGCACGCCACCCCGGAGGCACAGCGGCTGATGCAGGTGGCGGAAACGGCTTTGTATAAGGGGATTGAGCAGGTGAAGGCGGGGAATACGTTGTTGGATATTGCCGGGGCGATTGAGGACTACGTGCGGGCGCACGGGTATCGGGTGGTGGAGGATTTTACCGGGCATGGGGTGGGGCGGTATCTGCACGAGGAACCGTCGGTGTTTAACTACCGCACGAATCAATTGCCAAATGTGAAGTTGCGGGCGGGGATGACCTTGGCGATTGAACCGATTGTGAATCAGGGGTCGGCCAAAACCAAGATTCTCCGGGATCGGTGGACGGCGGTGACGGTGGACAATAAGCTCTCGGCGCAGTATGAGCACACAGTTCTCGTGACGGCGACGGGGTATGAGATTCTCACGGATCGGAATTTTTAGAACCCTGTAATTCCTGCTGGGTATTCCCCCGGCAACCTGGAGGGTGGTGGCATGGCGGTAGTGCAGATTCCGGTTTCTCGGCGGGTGGTTGAGCAGTTGGATTTAGACCCACTGCGGGCGGTTTTTGGGGATGGGGCAGTTCCCCCTGCGGATATACAGGTGCAGTTTGCGATTGATTATCCCCGGGACCCCACTGATCCGAGAGAATTATCGGAAGTGCCAGAAGTTCGGTTATGGTTTATCCGGGTGGATGCCCATTACCCCTGGTTGCCTTTGTTTTTGGACTGGCAGGCGGAGTTGGCTCGCTATGTAGCAATGTTGGTGCCGCACCAGTTCAGCCCCCAGGATGGGATTCAGTTCAACCCGGAAGCGTTGGATATTTTCATCATGAGCAAGGTGTTTTACCTATATCATTGGTTGCATCAGCACGGCTGGGAACGGGTGGGGAAACTCCAACAAATGACGGAGGTATTGGGTTATCAGCTTGACCCAGAGTTATTTCGGCTATTAGCGGCGGCACCCTAATTAGAACTTGTGTGATCAATTTCACTTCTAACCCCGACAAATATGCTATTGTAGATAGTGTTCCGATGATCCTTGAGGACAGGTAAACCCGTCAGTCATGGTTTGGCTGATGGTTTTTTTTTGAGGGTATTGGCGGGGATACGGTTATTCCTGCCTCATTCGTGACCCCGGTTAACGTCAAGGCAACCCCTGTTGGTATGGCTACGCCAGGTTGCAC
>JAUQVQ010000220.1:0-3702 GCA_039794725.1 Gloeomargarita sp. HHBFW_bins_162 | reverse complement strand
CGCAACTCCCCACCCGGCAAAATCCAGCCATGCTCCACCTGCAAATCCGGCCTCTCCCCCGCCACCCACGCCTGCCACGCCTGTTGGACAGCCTCCTGTTCCCCGGGAGGTACCCGTTCCCACCACTGCGCCAGCGAGCACCAGTCTTGTTCTAATCCCAACGCCTGCGCCAACTCCGGTGTACAGCGAATGCCCGCCTCTGACCATTCCCAACATCCCTGTACCATCAGTTCCGAACTCGTCATGCGTCCTGCCAGCGGCTTATTTTTAACATCTTAACCAGCACGTTTTGACCCGCCGCATCGGGAAACGAACATCAACAATTACTAAATCATACGAAATTTTGTTGCAAAACCGGGCTGAATTTGTGAACTTTTCCCCGGTTTTATCAGAAAATTCAGAACCGAACCCCCTGCGGAGTTGTTATGACCCAATCTACTTCCGCCCGCAACCTGGGCATTAGCGATTTTTCTCCCGAAGAGCGCACCGAATGGCGCAGTCCCGCCGACACCGAAGTGGTGATCCGAGCCGTGTACCGCCACGTCTTGGGTAACGATTATCTCATGAACAGCGAACGGCTCACCTACGCCGAATCCCAACTGCGCAACGGCAACATCACCGTGCGGGAATTTGTGCGTGCCGTCGCCAAATCCGAACTGTATAAACAAAAATTCTTTTATCCCAACGCCAACAACCGCTTTATCGAACTGAATTACAAACACCTGTTGGGGCGGGCACCCTACGACCAGAGTGAAATCGCCTACCACCTGGATTTGTACCACAGCCAGGGCTACGATGCCGAAATTGACAGCTACATTGACAGTCCCGAATACCAAGCCAACTTTGGCGAAAATACCGTGCCCACCTACCGGGGCTTTTGGACGCAACCGGGGCAAAAAATCGCCGGATTTAACCGGATGTTCCGCCTGTACCGGGGCTATGCCAACAGCGACCGCAGTCAACTCGAACAAACCAACGCCCGCCTGAATTGGGAATTGGCTCAAAACCGTGCCAGCACCATCGTTGGCCCGGCGGGGGTGAATGATGCCTGGGCCTACCGTGCCCCCCAAAACGCCGTGACCCAATCCCGCCAAGGCCCCACCCTCGGTCAAGATAGCCGGATGTACCGGGTGGAAGTCGCCGGTCTGGCTGGCCCCGGTTATCCCAAAGTGCGCCGGGTCACGACCACGTTTTTAGTGCCCTACGACCAGTTATTAATGCGGATGCAACAAATCCACCGGCAAGGGGGACGGATTGCGGGCATTACCCCGGCTTAATGGCAATCCTTTTTGAATTGGGAACACTAGTCACAGGGGTGTAGCCCCGGTTATTCGTTCTCTAAATCTTTGGGGATTGCTGTAGTTTTAGCAGTGGGGGTGAGAAGCAATTGCTTTTTTGCCCCCCTTGATTTTGCCCGGAGTGCATCGCCGCAAAACCTGCCCTTATGCACCCTTGCATTAGGATAGAGTTGCCCTTCCTTCCCACCATCCCCCGCCTGCTTGTGTTGCCCTCACTTCAGCCCCAAAATCCCATGTCAGCCAACACCCCCAGCGATTTTGCAACCCAAGTCCCTAGAGAGTTACGCAACATCAACAACCGCTTGGATAAGATGGAAGCCCGTCTTGATACCTATCAACGGGGACTAGACGGTATAGTACGCATGGCAACCACCATCATTGTGACGACCGGCGCAGTGGTCGTAATTGGTAACATTGTGCCTGCAATTTTGATGTTCACCAAGTTTGCCAAAGTCGCGACCCGGTGAGGTTTGCCCACAGGCACCGACCCAGCGTGATAAATTATTAGAACCTTATCAACCGACCTTGAACGGGTTTAGCCAACACCTGCCCCATGTTTGAAGCCCTTGCCGAACAACTTGAAGCCGCCTGGAAAAAACTCCGAGGCCAGGACAAACTCACCCCCAGCAACATCCAAGAACCCCTAAAACTCGTCCGCCGTGCCCTGATTGATGCGGATGTGAACGTGCAGGTGGTGCGGGAATTTATCCAGGGTGTGGAAACTCGGGCGGTGGGCAAAGAGGTGATTCCCGGTGTACGCCCGGAGCAACAATTTATCAAGGTGGTTTACGACGAATTGGTGCAGGTCATGGGGACAGAAGCGGTGCCCCTGGTGGAAGCATCCGCACCACCCACGCTGATCCTCATGGCCGGTTTGCAAGGGACAGGGAAAACCACAGCGGCGGCCAAACTGGCATTGTACTTAAAAAAACAGGGCAAAAACCCTCTTTTAGTCGCCACCGATATTTACCGGCCAGCGGCCATTGACCAACTGCAAACCCTGGGGAAGCAAATTGACGTACCCGTTTTCGCCCTGGGAACCGATATCAGTCCGGTGACGATTGCCGAGGCGGGGGTTGCCCATGCCCGTAGCGAAGGATACGACTGGGTGATTGTGGATACAGCCGGGCGATTGCAGATTGACCAGGACATGATGGCGGAACTGGCGCAGATTAAGGCCACGATTCACCCCCAGGAAGTCCTGCTGGTGGTGGATGCCATGACCGGGCAAGAAGCGGCACATCTCACCCGCACGTTTCATGAGCAGATCGGCATTACCGGGGCAATTTTAACCAAATTGGACGGGGACAGTCGGGGCGGGGCGGCCTTGTCCGTGCGTCATATTTCTGGGCAACCGATTAAATTTATAGGCACGGGGGAAAAAGTCGAAGCCCTGCAACCTTTTTATCCAGAACGAATGGCCTCCCGCATTTTGGGGATGGGGGATGTTCTCACCTTAGTTGAAAAAGCCCAAGAAGCCGTAGATTTAGCCGATGCTGAGCGGATGCAGGCTAAAATTTTGCAGGCACAGTTTGATTTCAGCGATTTTGTCCAACAGTTACGTCTGCTGAAAAACATGGGTTCTTTAGGGGGATTTTTGAAACTGATCCCCGGTATGAATCAGGTCAAACCCGAGCAAATTCAACAGGCAGAAAAGCAACTGAAACGGGCGGAAGCCATGATCAATTCCATGACTCCAGAAGAGCGGCAAAACCCGGATATTCTCGCGGGCAGTCCCTCCCGTCGTCGTCGCATTGCCAAGGGTTCCGGGCACACCGAAGCTGAGGTAGCCAAATTGGTGCAGGACTTTCAACAAATGCGAACCATGATGCAACGCATGAGTATGGGGCAAATGCCTGGAATGGCCAATATGGCTGGGGCGGGGTTAGGTTCCGGGCGGTCGGCACGCCGCAAACAACAGCCGAAAAAACGCAAAGGATTTGGGCAACTTTAGGGCACCTCTATTTATTCAATCGCGGAAAAAATCTCTCGGTTAGCATCCAGAAATTACGGAGAACCAGAGACGGGGGGTGCCCCCCTGCGACCGCTCATTGACAATTTTTTACCTCTAGGGCACCTCTATAGCAGTCCTTTTTGCATGTGAAACAAGGGTCGCAGGGCGTAGCCCCGTTGTGGTTTTCTCCCCTCTCCCTTGATGGGAGAGGGGCAGGGGGTGAGGGCAGACGGGAACGAGGCATCACTTCTGTTGCGATTTCATTTATGATTGCCATAACCATCTCGTAACTGGAATCCAGAGATTACGGAGAACCAGAGACGGGGGGGTGCCCCCCTGCGACCGCTCATTGACAATTTTTTACCTCTAGGGCACCTCTATAGCAGTCCTTTTTGCATGTGAAACAAGGGTCGCAGGGCGTAGCCCCGTTGTGGTTTTCTCCCCTCTCCC
>JAUQVQ010000219.1:0-3718 GCA_039794725.1 Gloeomargarita sp. HHBFW_bins_162 | reverse complement strand
CCCCGCCTTTGGTTCTCCGTAATGTGGGCGTTTTGGCCATCGGACTTCTCCTGACGCTCAATCAATAGAAGTGCCCTAATGCTCATCAGCCTGACACAACATTATGGCAATCCCTTTTGAATTGGGAACGAGGGTCGCAGGGGCGTTGCCCCCGTTCTTGGTTCTTTCTCACTTCTTTGTTCTCGAATTCTTTTAGGATTGCTATAGATGTCAAATGGGTTCTATAGAGGTTCCCCTTAATCATCGGCTTACTTTGTAGTGGCATCAGCGAGAGCCAAATCCTTGAGCCAAAAGGTGACCAATTTATCCCAGTTGCCCCCCTCAAACAGGACAGCGGCGCGCCCATCCGTAATCCGTTGCACCTGACCCTGAAACCCATAGTACATATCGCCAGGGTTAATCACACGCACCGGGGAACCGGGCAGAATCGAGGCAGTAGGATCACTCACGGGGGCACCTCCAGATTTTTTATTGAATTTAACGAAAACTTTGCCTCATCCACAAGAGCAGAGGGCAAAGATTGCTTATGATAGATTAGACTCTCTAGTTGACTTCGGGGAACGATGCGGGTGCTACAGACCTTGATTGCCGATTTTCGCATCATTTTTGAACGCGACCCGGCGGCGCGCAACCCCCTGGAAGTTATCCTGTGTTATCCCGGTTGGCACGCGGTTTTGCTCTATCGGTTGGCTCATGCGTTGTACCAATGGCGACTGCCGGTGATTCCCCGCTTGATTTCCCATATTGCGCGTCTGTTGACGGGGATTGAAATTCATCCGGGGGCGCAGATTGGGCGGGGCTTTTTCATTGACCACGGCATGGGGGTAGTGATCGGGGAAACGACGATCATTGGCGACTATTGCCTGCTGTATCAGGGGGTGACGCTGGGGGGAACGGGCAAGGAAAAGGGCAAACGCCACCCGACCCTGGGGGATCACGTGATTGTGGGTGCGGGAGCCAAAGTGCTGGGCAACATTACCCTGGGAAATCATGTGCGGGTGGGAGCCGGTTCGGTTGTTTTGCGTTCGGTGCCGTCCCATTGCACAGTGGTAGGGGTGCCCGGTCGTTTGATCTGCAAGGATGCTACGGTGGAACCGCTGGAGCATGGCCGTCTGCCGGATTCGGAAGCCCAAGCGATTCGGGTGTTGGTGGATCGGATTGATGAATTGGAACGGCAAATTATCGCTCTGCGCCAGGGGCAAATGCCCCCCGAACCGACTCCCGTTACGGTGGCGGAACAACAGCGGGTGATTGGGGAATTTCTCGATGGAGCGGGGATTTAGCAATCAAGGTGGTGGCGACCATCCCCCCGTGCACCGTCACCAACGCCCGAAACGGGTTCACAATCGGGTCAACCGCAATTAACAAGGCCAGCACCCCATCCAACGGTAAGCCCAAGGGTTGCAGGACAATGCCCACCGATGCCAAGGTGGCAACCCCCACCGCCCCCGCCGTTGCCACTCCCCCCAGAACTGACCCCAGCACCAGCACCAACCAGGCTTGCCAGGATAAACTTTGTTGGTACAACTGCGCCGTAAACACACTCACCAGCGCAAAGTAACTCACCACCCCAAACCGACACACCGTAATCGCCAACGGAGTAATCAAATTCACCGGCTGGCGGTCAAACCCCAGATGACACAACCCCTGAATCGCCGCCGGTAGCGAGGCCAAGCTATTGCTGGTCGTCCAGGCCAACACCGAGGCTTCCCCCTGCTCCTGCCAAACCGTTGCCGGTGCCCGCCCTGCCCGCCACCCTATCACCGCCGTGCCCGCCAGAAATAAACCCACCAACACCATCACCGCCGTCAGCACAAAGCGCAGAACCGCCAGCACCGGCCCTAAGCCCGTCCCGGCCACCTGGGGGGCAATCAAACAAAAAATGCCCACCGGCAGAATCAACGTAATCCCCCGAATCAAGCCGTTAAACGCTTCGTAAATTCCCTCTAAAGCCTTCAATAAGCGAGCCGTCGCCGCATTATTCAGCCATCCCAACGTCATGCCCAACAACACCGCAAACGTCACCACCTGTAAGGCATTGGCTTGCGTGAGGGCGGCAAAGATGTTATCAGGGAACAACGCCCGGATAAATTGCACCAGCATCGGGGGCGGGGGCGCAGTCGCCGGTTGTCGCAGAGCCATTTCCACATCCACGCCCGCATTTTGGATATAACGCCCCAAGGCCGCCAATACCGCGGGATTGCGAATCACCCCTGGCTGGACGATTGCCGCGGTCACAACGCTTAACCCACTCACGCCCACCAGCCCCAGCCCCAGCACCAGCAGTAGCCGCCGCAAAAATTGTCCCATCTGCTGATTACTCGCCAGCCGACTCACACTCATGGTCACAGCGGCCAACAAAATCGGCAAAACGCAGAGTTTCAACAAGGCCAGGTACACATCCCCAAGCACCTGTACTTTGACCGCCACTGTGGGAACCAGTACCCCCACAGCAATCCCTAGCCCCACCCCCAACAGCACCGGCAGAGGGGAATGCCACCACCGTACCCATCGGCTTTTCTCTGCTATTGCCATCGCCACCTCTGGGTAAAACGTTTCGTCTTGCTATAGCAATCCTAACTAAAAATGGAACAAAATTCCGAAGGAAGTAGGGGGTACCCCCGCCCCTGGTTCCCCGTAATCTCAAGATGCTCATCAGGTGCTTCTCTGGCCGAAACTACCGTTCCCAAATCAAATCGGATTGCTATATGGCAATCCTAAACGATTCGAGAACAAAAGACCTCTTGCATGATTCTTAAATTGTTCTATTCACCCTCACCCCCGACCCCTCTCCCATCGAGGGAGAGGGGAGAAAACCCAAGCCAAGAAACCTTGATTTGGTCAAGGGTTTAGAGTTGAGTTATCAACATTTATGCAAGAGGTCTAAAGAACCAAATACGGGAGCTAAGCCCTTGCAACCCTTATTCCAAACTCAAAAAGCATTGCTCTATGACTTCCATGAGAAGCCTAGTAAATTCCAGGGATGAATTTCTTCACGGATTCCTGATATTTTGGGTATTCAGGAAATTTAGTAATTAACCACTGTTCTTCCTGGGCGGCTTTGCGGTCAAAAAAGATAAAAAGTACCAGCACCCCGATCGCATGGGATACACTCATTTGCCATACTGCATACGCCAACGCCAAGAAAATGACACTGCTGTAAATGGGATGACGCACCCAGCCATAAACCCCATCTTTGACGAGAAAACTATCATCTCTAGGGTGAGGTAAGGGGGTAAGATTTTCCCCTAAATAAAATAATCCTCCCCCACCCAATCCCAAAGCAAATAAACCCAGAATCACCGCCCCAATGGCTCGTACAATTACGGGTACCGAAGCGATGGGAACCACCGGCAACAGGATAAAACCCACACTCAAAATCATTTGTCCGATGACCCAGTACTCACCCCGTTGATTGCGCCACCAATCGGAACGAAAACCCCATTTTTCTAAAGTGTTCATCAGCGTTGACCTAAAAGTACTTCTATAGCAATCCTAAAAGATTCGAGAATAAAGAAGCTAGAAAGAACCAAATACGGGGGGTGCGCCCCTGCGACCGCTAATCACCAATTTTTAGAGGTACCTTTTATTCAATCGGGAAAAGAATCTCTCAGCTAGAATCCAGAAATTATCGAGAACCAGAGACGGGGGCTACGCCCCTGCGACCACTGACCAGCAATTTTTAGAGGTGCCTTTTATTCAATCGGGAAAAGAATCT
>JAUQVQ010000218.1:0-3726 GCA_039794725.1 Gloeomargarita sp. HHBFW_bins_162 | reverse complement strand
TGCCCGATTAAAAAAGCCCCAACGTGACGGCCTTATCAATCGGCATCGTCGCTCCGATCCCCAACCAAATCGTCACAATCGTGCCCACCAAAAACACAGTGGTTGCCACCGGACGACGGAAGGGATTTTGGAACTTGTTGACATTCTCAATAAACGGCACCAACGCCAACCCCACCGGCACGGACGCCATCGCCAACACCCCCAGCAGTTTGTTGGGCAGAACCCGCAGGAGGTTAAACGTGGGGTAGAAATACCATTCCGGCAGAATTTCCAACGGCGTCGCAAACGGGTCACCCGGTTCACCCAGCATGGTGGGGTCAAGCACCGCCAAGCTCACCACACAGGCAAACGTGCCCATGATCACCACCGGGAAAATGTACAGCAGGTCATTCGGCCAGGCCGGTTCCCCGTAGGAACTGTGCCCCAACCCTTTCGCCAGCTTCAGGCGCAGTTTGGGGTCGGATAAATCCGGTTTTTTAATGTTGGACATAAAATTCTCCTCGCAGATGCATTCAAGCGTAACACAGCGTCAGCCTAAAGGGGGCCAGAGATGCCCTGTTTGCGGATCATCAGGAAGTGCATCAGCATAAACACCGCCGTCAGCCAGGGCAAAACAAAGGTATGAGCACTGTAGAACCGGGTCAGCGTCCCTTGACCAACCGCCACCCCGCCCCGCAGGAGTTCCACCACCAGGGAACCCACCACCGGAATCGCTTCGGGCACCCCGGTCACGATCTTAGCCGCCCAGTAGCCCACCTGATCCCAGGGCAGGGAGTAGCCCGTCACCCCAAAGGATACGGTTAACACCGCCAGCACCACGCCCGTCACCCAGGTCAACTCCCGGGGTTTTTTGAAGCCCCCAGTCAGGTACACCCGGAACACGTGCAGAATCATCATCAACACCATCATGCTGGCCGACCAGCGGTGAATCGAGCGGATCAACCAACCGAAATTCACCTGGGTCATAATGTACGACACGGAGTTAAACGCTTCCGTCACCGTTGGCCGGTAGTAGAACGTCATGGCAAACCCGGTCGCAAACTGGATCAAAAAGCAAGTCAATGTAATGCCACCCAAGCAGTAAAAGATATTGACATGGGGGGGGACATACTTGCTGGCAATATCATCGGAAATCTCCGTCAGGTCAAGCCGTTCGTCGAACCACTTGAACACGGGAGAATCGGACACTTGTTTGGTAAACATAAGTGCGGGTTCTCAAATTCAGCCTGGCGGGCGGACATCCCACCAAATTTACATCTTTTAATGTATCGCAAATCTTTAATTCCTGGCACACCGTCCCCGCTTTCCCTGGTGGTAGGCTAAGATAAACCAATTAGCATCACACACTGACTTTTGATTTTATGTCTATCCTGGCGGCAGTTGGCGTTCTTGCCGTTCTCATTTGCGTCCACGAGTTGGGGCACTTTCTGGCGGCACGGCTCCAGGGCATTCGGGTGAGTCAATTTTCCCTGGGGTTTGGCCCTGCCCTCTGGTCCTATCACGGTAAAGAAGTCCACTACGCCATTCGTGCTATTCCCTTGGGGGGGTACGTGGGGTTTCCCGACGATGACCCGGACAGTGGCATTCCCAGCGATGACCCCAATCTACTGCGCAACCGCCCTATTGGGGATCGCGCCTTGGTCATTACTGCCGGGGTATTGGCAAATTTACTTTTTGCTTATTTTATACTAACAACGCAAGTATTAACGGTCGGCATTCCCGAATTGGTGTATCAACCGGGGGTACGGATTCCGCAGATTGCTTTAGATACCAGTAAGGTAGCGCAGAAAGCCGGGTTACAGGCGGGGGATGTGATTGTCGGGGTGGACGGTCAGCCGTTAGCGCCGGGGAAAGAGGCGGTGAATCGGGTCGTGAAGACCATCCAGTCTCGCCCCAATCAGCCCATTCGCTTACAAATTCAGCGGCAAAATCAAGTGGTGGACGTTACGGTTATCCCGGAGCGCACCGCCGATGGGCAGGGACGCATTGGGGTGCAATTGCAGGACAATGTTACGGTCAACACCCGTTATTCCCGGAATGTGATTGAAGCCCTGGGATTGGGAGCACAAGAATTTCAGCGTTTATTCACCAATACGTTACAGGGGTATTGGGAGTTAATTCAGCATTTTCAGGAAACCGCCAATCAGGTGGCCGGGCCGGTGGCGATTGTGGCGATGGGAGCAGGCTTGGCTCGTTCGAGTTGGGCGAGTTTACTGCAATTTTCGGCTCTGATTAGTATTAACTTAGCGGTGATTAATATCTTGCCGCTTCCGGCACTAGATGGCGGGCAGTTGGTATTTTTAGCCATTGAAGCGTTGCGGGGGCGCCCCCTACCGGCACAGGTGCAAGAAGGGGTGATGCAAACGGGGTTATTGTTACTCCTTGGGCTTGGTGTTTTTCTGATTATTCGGGATACGGCACGGCTGGTGGGGTTGTAATGTGCTTACCCAAGCGGTTTTATCTATTGGGCACCTCTAAAAATTGCGAATTAGCGGTCGCAGGGGGATCCCCCCCGTCTCTGGTTCTCTGTAATCTCTGCATTCTCGCTAAGGGATTCTTTATCCGATTGAATAAAGGGAACCTCTATTAATTAGTAATTAGCGGTCGCAGGGGGGCACCCCCCGTCTCTAGTTCTCCGTAATCTCTAGATTCCAGTTAAGAGATTCTTGGCTCGCTTGAATAAATAGATGTGCCCTAAATAGAGGTTTCCTATTGGCTCCAGCGCAAATTCACGATTGCCGAATATGATTGGCTAGGGGAACAGGTTTTTTTCAACTACCAGAACACCCGAATTACGCAGAACTGGGCTTCTGCGACCGCTCATTATAGCAATCCCTTTTGAATTGGCAACAAGGGTCGCAGGGGCGTTGCCCCCGTATTTGGTTCTTTCTCGCTTCTTTGTTCTCAAATCATTTAGGATTGCTATAGAGCAATCCTAGCTGAAAATGGAACAAAATCTCAAAAGAAGAAGAGGTCGCAGGGGGTACCCCCGCCTCTGGTTCTCTCTAATTTTGGATGCTCATAAATTTTGGATGTTCATAGGGTTGTCCTCTGGCCGAAACTACCGTTCTAAAATCAAATCGGATTGCTATAGAGCCTATTTGTATAAAGGGTACCCTTAAAAATTGGCAATGAGCGGTCGCAGGGGCGCAGCCCCCGTCTCTGGTTCTCCGTAATTTGGGCATTCTGGCCATCGGACTGCTCCTGACGCTCAATCAATAGAAGTGCCCTAATGCTCATCAGCCTGACACAACATTAGATGTCAAATGGGTTCTATAGGGAACCTCTATCTATTTATTCAATCGGGAAAAGAATCCCTCGGCTAGAATCCAGAGATGGGGGCAAGGCCTACGGCGCACTGCGTGGACTGCCCCTGCGACCGCTAATCACTAATTTAATTTTTAGAGGTGCCCTCTAGGCAGAGATTCTCAAAAACCCAAGCCAGAGGGTGTCTGCGGCGACCGCTCATCGGCAATTGATCAAGGTGTTCTAAAATAGATAAGCATACAGTTTCTCCGGTTAACTTTGGGCAGGAAAGGATGTCGGCAATGAACGCTCAAACCATGACGGCTAAGGATATTCAGCGGCTCACACCTGCAGAAGTGGCGGTGATTGCCCAACGTTTGGAACAGGATGATTATCCCAATGCGTTTGCGAGTTTACAGGACTGGCATTTGTTGCGAAAAATTGCGTTTCACCGCCCGGAGTTGGTGGAACCCTACATGC
>JAUQVQ010000217.1:0-3728 GCA_039794725.1 Gloeomargarita sp. HHBFW_bins_162 | reverse complement strand
GCAAAATTCTCCTGAATCAGATCAATGAACTCTTAGATTTGGGCAAATTGGAAGCGGGGAAAATGCAGTTGGTCTGTGAGGACTTTAACCTGCGCACCTGTTTGGAATCGGTGCTGGATTTGCAGGCACCCCTGGCTCTGGAAAAAGGGTTGCAATTAACCCTGCTGTTGCCCCCGGAAATTCCCGTGCATCTCCAGGGGGACAGTACCCGTTTGCGGCAAATTTTAGTCAATCTGGTCGGCAATGCGATTAAATTCACAGAACAGGGCAGTATTACCATTCAGGTTGACCCGATTGAATTAACGGATACGACGGCCAAGTTGCATTTCAGTGTGACGGATACGGGAATCGGGATTCCCGGTGATAAATTGGAGAGCCTGTTTGACCGGTTTGTGCAGGTGGATGCCTCCCCCGCGCGTCGCCAAGGGGGGACGGGGTTGGGATTGACGATTTGTAAACAATTGGTTCAGTTAATGGGCGGTCAAATTGGAGTAGATAGTATCCTGGGGCAGGGTTCCTGTTTTTGGTTTGACTTGAGTTTGCCCCGTCAGTCGAACCCACCCGCTACCGTTGCGCCGCTGTGGCCGGATTATCACCTGTTGGTGCTCGATGCCCACAGCCCCAGCCGCCGCAGTTTGTTCTACCAGGGAACCAGTTTGGGGTTGCAGGTTACCCTGTGTGAGGATGTGCCCCAAGCCCTTGCCCACCTGCGCACCCAGGAGTATCAGGGGGTGTTGGTGTCCCGACTGGATTGGGCGGCGGCATTGGCTAAAGCGGTGGAGCGTCCCCTGCCCCTGATTCTGCTGACCACCTCCAGCCAAAACCCGACCCTGTTTCCCCCGTTGGATACTCAGGTGCGGGGCTTTTTGCTCAAACCCGTCAGTCAGGAACGGTTGGTGAATTTGCTACGGGAACTGTGGCAATCCCCGGCGCCCGCCCCCACCCCCACCGCGAGTACCGCCGAGGTGCCCGACTTGCGGATTCTGCTGGCGGAAGATAACGTGGTCAACCAAAAAGTCGCCCTGGGACAACTGCGCCAGTTGGGGTATCGAGCCGATGTGGCCAATAACGGGGTCGAAGTACTGAAATTATTAAAATCAAATACTTACGATATTATCCTCATGGATTGTCAAATGCCCGATTTGGATGGGTATGAGACCTCGCGTCAGATTCGGCAATCCTCTTTGCCCCAGCCGGTGATCATTGCCCTGACCGCCCATGTGATGAAGGACGACCGGGACAAATGTTTGGCCGCCGGGATGGATGATTATCTAAGTAAGCCCATTGACCGAGAGCATCTGGGAGCGGCTCTGCGCCAGTGGGGAGAACGGATCACTGCCCAACGGACGCAACAGGAGACACCAACTATGGAACCAATCAACAAGGGGGTCATCAACCGGGACTATCTGCAGCAGACCTTTGGGGACGACCCGGAGTTTATCCAAGAATTGCTGGCGCTCTATCTCAGCGATGCCCAGGAGCGAGTCGCCGCCCTCCAGCGAGCCAGCAATCCCATCGAGTGGGAACACATCCGCCACGAAGCCCACCAACTCAAGGGTGCCAGTGCCAATGTGGGAGCCGTCGCCCTCCAAGACCTTGCCCGCACCCTGGAAGAACTTGCCAGTGAGCAACAGAACCCCGACCAAGTGCAAACCTTAATCCAGACCATTACCGCGACTTTAGCGCAACTTGCCCAGGAACTCGGATAAAATGCCCTTATTGACTAGGACGAGCGCCATGGGATTACGGGAGCTTCAGGAACGCTACCACAACGGCGAACGCAATTTTGACGGCTCCGATTTAAGTCGGGTGGATTTGAGCCGGATTACCCTCAGCGGTGCCAGTTTGAGCCGCACCAATCTCTTTCGCACCGATTTGCTGCTTGCCCAGTTGGAAGGAAGCAATCTCAGCTATGCGGTGGCCTGTCGGGTGAATTTGAGCGGTGCCAATTTAGCGCGAGCTAACCTGCGCGCTACGGATTTGTACATGGCCAATCTCAACGGTGCCAAACTCGACCAGGCCAACCTCAGCAAAGCCTACCTGCGGGGAGCCGATTTGACGCGAGCCGGACTGACAGGAGCCGATTTGAGCGGCGCCAATTTAATCGAAGCCAATCTCTACGGAGCCAATCTCACGGGTGCCAACCTGCGGGGAGCCTTTTTGATCGTGGCGAATCTGCGGGGTGCGATTCTCACGGGTGCTGACCTGACCGAAGCCAACTTGAGCGGGGCGAATTTAACCGGCGTGAATTTGCAAGAAGCGATTTTAACCGATGCCATCTTGCCCCAAGAGGCGGCGGAATACTCCCTCCGGCGCGCCCAGATGACCATGCCCCCCACCTCCACTCGCCCCCAACCTTCAGAACTTATTGAAGAAATTTTTGGCACCCAGCCCTGACCCCGATTCCTGAGTTAGAGTAACAATACGGTTGTCTGCCCCTTGCGTATGTGTATTTGTGTGAATTGTGCCTACGTGGATCGCTGTGTCACCTACCATGCGGTCGAACACCAACACCAGCAACCCCATCTGACGGATGCGCCCACCTTTGAGCCGGTATCGCCCACGATTAACGTCAATATCCGTCCCCGTGCGGAGGTGATTGAGATGGAATGGGACGTGGTGGGGTGTGATTCGTTTGTGTTGGAAGCGGGGCGGTGGAGTCGGCTGCGACCGGGCGAACCCGTACCCACATGACCCTGGGGTTGGGGTGGCATACGGCCGGTGCAACGGTCGGCATCGCCATCGGCACCATCGGGGGAACCTACGCGGTTGAACAGTACGCCTGGGGCTGGGACACCAACCGGGAATTTCATCGCCACCTAGCGCAAATCATGCAGAACTACCGCTGGCAGGATGTCAGTTTTCTGGCGGTGACCCGAGGGCCTGGTTCGTTTACGACCGTGCGGTTGGGGTTGGTCACGGCGCGGATTCTGGCTCAGGAATTGAACATTTCTCTGTTTGCCCTGTCCACCTTGGGGGTCGCCAGTATGAACGTTAACGAACCCGTGGCGGTGGCCTGGCCGGCGGGTCAAGATTTAGTGTACGGGGGGATTTATCACCAGGGAAAGGTACTCCATCCCGACCAGGTCTTCACGCTCCAGGACTGGCAAACGTTGGTCAAGCAATGGCCGGAACCCCTGCGGGTTCTAGAAGATGTACACACCCACGCCCCGGCGGATCGGCTCCTCACCTGGGCCGAAAGTCTCTGGGTGCAGGGGGAACGCCCCCACTGGTCAACCGCACAGCCCTTTTATGGCCGCTCGCCGGTGGCGGCCAAACCTTAACCAGACCTGAGTTCGGGATAAGGGGAAAAAAGAGCAACTGTTAGGTTAACGCCAGTTCGGGTTAAGCGGAGTTTGGTGAACCTATACAGTTTTTGGTGATGTTAGTTCACGGGGTCGCAGGGCGTAGCCCCGTTTTGGGTTTCTCCCCTCTCCTACTCGATAGTGGCCACCTCTATTTATTAAAGGGAACCTCTATTTATTCAATCGGACAAAGAATCCTTTAGCGAGAATGCAGAGATTACAGAGAACCAGAGACGGGGGGTGTCCCCCTGCGACCGCTAATCACCAATTATTTTTTTATTTAAGCAAGCTATAGCAGTCCTTTTTGAATATGAACCAAGGGTCGCAGGGCGTAGCCCCGTTTTGGTTTTCTCCCCTCTCCCTTGATGGGTGAGGGCAGACCTGAACAAGCCATCACTTCTGTTGTGATCTCATTTATGATTG
>JAUQVQ010000216.1:0-3742 GCA_039794725.1 Gloeomargarita sp. HHBFW_bins_162 | reverse complement strand
AAAGAAGCGAGAAAGAACCAAATACGGGGGCAACACCCCTGCGACCCTTGTTGCCAATTCCAAAGGGATTGCTATAGAGGTGCCCTTAGGATTGTTGGAGGTCGAGAACTCCATCTAACCCAAAATCGCCTGCAGGGCGGGAGCTAAAGTCGGATACTGGTAAGAAAAGCCCATCGCCTGCACCCGTTCGGGAAGCACCTGTTGCCCGGTCAAAATCACCTGCGCTGCATCCCCCAAAAGTAATTCCAAAACCAATCCCGGCACCGGTAACCAGGAAGGCCGATGCAAAACCTGCCCCAATGTTTGACACAATTCCGCCATCCGCACGGGTTGAGGAGCCGTTGCATTGTACACCCCCTGCCAAGCCTCATTCTCCAAGGCCGTCACGATCAGGTTCACCATGTCATCAATGTGAATCCAGGCAAACCACTGCCGGCCGGAACCAATCGGTCCCCCGAGAAATGCCCGAAATGGAGGTAAAATCCGCTCAATCGCTCCGCCCATGCCCAAGACAATGCCAATGCGAAAAATCACCAAACGTACCCCCAGCTCCAGCACCGGTTGCGCCGCCTGTTCCCACTCCTGACACACCTGAGCCAGGAAATCATCCCCCGGTGGACTCGCTTCCGTAAAGACCGCCGTTTCACTCGCTCCGTAATACCCAATCGCTGAGGCATTCACCAGCACCCTGGGACGCACCTGCGCCTGGGTAATAGCCTGTACCATCTGTTGAGTGCCGTTGACCCGGCTTTCACGAATCGCCCGCTTGCGAGCCGCCGTCCACCGCCCAATAATCGGTTCCCCCGCCAAGTTCACCACCCCGGTACACCCATCCACCGCCGTTGTCACTGCCGTCCAGGGAAAAACCTGCGCCTCGGGAAATTGAGCTTTTGCCCGCTGGGGGTTACGGGTGACAATGTGTACCGCCTGACCTCGTGCCTGCAATTGCGACACCAACCGAGCACCAATAAACCCCGTCGCCCCCGTGACCAGTACCGTCATCTAACGACCGAGAGTGCCCCCTAGGATTTTTTGCAGGTCAAGCCCCTGTTGCCCCAACCGTAACATAGCCGGTATATCCATATTCATCTCGGCCGCTGGGTAGGCTTCCAGGACGTTCACCAGCCCGAAGCCGTCCTTGTCCCGAAATCCCCCCCGGTCGCGCGGGATCGAAGCCAGGATAATTGCCCCTTTCATGCCCGGCAGTACCGACGGCGATTGGTTCGGTAAAAACAATGGAGGCATTTGCGCCAACACCTGCTCCACAGCGGGCGAATCCACCAGCCGCACCACCCGCCGGGTCTCCAAAGGTATCTTAAATTTCAAAACTTGTTCAAACCCCTGCCGGTCTTTTTCGGGTAGTAAACGCAGGGTGGATTGCAACTGAGGCGAAAGTTCATTTTTATCCACAAATCGCCGCAAATCCGGGACAGAGATACTCACCACTTCCAAAATGTTGAACCAAAAATTTACCCTGCGTGCCGCCTGAGCCGGTTGCCCTATTCCTAAAGCGACCGTGGCTAAAGCCAATCCCCACACCCACTTTTTCATAAACATCACTTACCTCACCATGCTTATTTTGTACGAATTGCCTACACCCGTAGGCTATCCTATCATACCCCATCCGCTCCGATGTGCATCAACCCGTACCCCCGCCCGTACACAGTTTGAATCAACGGGGGTGGCTCTAGTTTCCGCCGCAATAACCGCACCTGCGCCGCCAATACATTCCGGTCGGCGGGCAATTCCCCCGGCCACAGACTTGCCAGCAAATGGGCATGGGACAAAATTTGTCCTGGATGTTGCATCAATAAAACCAGGAGTTGCGTTTCTTTTTCCGATAGGACGATTTGCCGGTTTCCCCGATAGGCCAGTCGTTGCTCCGGTTCCAGCACCAAGTCACCCACCTGCAAACGGGTTGGGGTTGTCCCGGTTGGTCGCCGCAGTAACGCCCGCACCCGTGCCGCCAATTCCGCAAAGGCAAACGGCTTCACCAAATAGTCATCGGCTCCCGCATCCAACCCCTGTACCCGGTCGGTGAGACCGTCCCGTGCCGTGAGAAAGAGGACGGGCGTGGTCAAACCTTCCCGTCGCAATCGTTGACAGAGGGTTAATCCGTCTAACCGAGGCAACATCCAGTCTAAGATCAGTAATTCGTAATTGTTTTGTTTGGCTAATGTATAAGCGGTTTCTCCATCCTGTACCGGAGTAACCTGGTATCCCTGTTGGGACAAAAGGACAGTCAAGGGTTCGGCCAGTTCCAGGTCATCTTCAACCAATAGGAGAGACATACAGCCTGTTCAGTGATGGTAGAGTCCAACGAGTTGAAGAGCCAGATAAAGTTCGGCACCCTAGCGATAATAGTCCTGAACGATTGAAGGACACCTTCATTATAAATTGGCAATGAGTGGTCGCATTTTTTCAGACTCTCCGCAGGGCACCAAATTGTCAATCAGCAGTTGCAGGGGCGCAGCCCCCGTCTCTGGTTCTCCGTCATCTCTGCATTCTCACTCAGAAATTCTCTGCCCGTTTGGATAAATAGAGGTGCTAGGCATTCTATAGCAGGGAGGCTCTATCAGTTCAAAATCAGCGGTCGCAGGTCTCTGGTTCTCTGTCATCTCTGCATTCTCACTCAGAAATTCTCTGCCCGTTTGGATAAATAGAGGTGCTAGGCATTCTACAGCAGGGAGGCTCTACCAGTTCAAAATCAGCGGTCGCAGGGGCGCAGCCCCCGTCTCTGGTTCTCTGTTATCTCTGCATTCTCATTCAGAAATTCTCTGCCCGTTTGCATAGATAGAGGTGCCCTTTTGTTTATCATTAAACCGCCGGAGGGAGCAATGGAACATTTAGCAAAAACTTATTTATACTGAGGAGTGGTAGCCCTGCTCCGTGAGGTCACTTCCTATGACGATGATTGAAACCCGTACCGACCCGATGGTGATTAATTTCGGGCCGCATCACCCCTCCATGCACGGGGTTTTACGCCTGATGGTCACTCTGGACGGGGAAAATGTGATTGATTGCGAGCCGGTGTTGGGTTACTTGCACCGTTCGATGGAGAAAATCGCCGAAAACCGCACGGTGGTGCAGTATTTACCCTATGTGACCCGGTGGGACTATCTGGCAACCATGTTCACGGAAGCGATTACAGTGAATGCACCGGAGAAGTTGGCCGATGTGCCGGTGCCGAAGCGAGCCAGCTACATCCGGGTAATCATGCTGGAGTTGAGCCGGATTGCGTCCCATCTGCTGTGGCTAGGACCCTTTTTGGCCGATGTAGGCGCACAAACGCCCTTTTTCTACATCTTCCGGGAACGGGAAATGATCTACGACTTGTTTGAGGCCGCTACCGGGATGCGGATGATGCACAACTATTTCCGGGTAGGGGGAGTGGCCGCTGATTTGCCTTACGGTTGGGTGGACAAATGTGAGGATTTTTGTAATTATTTCCTACCCAAAGTGGATGAATACGAACGGTTAATTACGGATAATCCGATTTTCCGCAAACGGGTGCAGGGGGTGGGCACCTTGTCCCGTGAAGATGCGATTAATTGGGGGATGTCGGGGCCGATGTTGCGGGCTTCGGGGGTGAAGTGGGATTTGCGTCGGGTTGACCATTACGAGTGTTACGACGATTTTGATTGGGAAGTGCAATGGGCAACGGATGGGGATTGTTTTGCCCGCTATGTGGTGCGTTTGGGCGAGATGCGCGAGTCGGCCAAAATTATTCTCCAAGCCTTGA
>JAUQVQ010000215.1:0-3744 GCA_039794725.1 Gloeomargarita sp. HHBFW_bins_162 | reverse complement strand
TGGTTGCCATTGCGGAACGTGTCCTGACGCCGGAAACGGCCATTTACGATTACGAATTGCCTGCCCGTCAACCCTGGTCGAAGGTGATCCAAACCGGGCAAATTTTACGCATTGTGGATTTGGAGGGCAATCAAGCCGTTGATACCTTGATTTACAACGCCAGCGACACCACCGAGCGGTATAGTGCCCCGGATACGATGGTGCGGCAGGGGAATATCTTTATCACCGCCGGAACTGAATTGATGTCCAATGCGGGTAATGTGCTGATGACGGTGCTGAACGATACCTGTGGCCGTCACGATACCCTGGGGGGAGCCTGTAGCATGGAGAGCAATTCGGTGCGCTACGGTCTGCACAAAAAACACCTGCACGCCTGCGTGGAAAATTACCTGCTGGAGTTGAGCCAGTATGGGATGAACAAGCGGGATTTGGTGAGTAATATCAATTTCTTTATGAATGTGCCGGTGAGTGCCGATGGTAGGCTGGAAATTGTGGACGGGATTTCCGAGGCGGGTAAATACGTGGACTTGCGGGCGGAAATGCCGGTGCTGGTGCTGATTTCCAACTGTCCCCAAATCAACAACCCCTGTAATGCCTACAACCCCACCCCGATCCGTCTGCTCATCTGGGATGCGGCCTGACCCGCCCGCCTATGTTCCGTAAGGTTCTGGTCGCCAATCGGGGGGAAATTGCCTGTCGGATTATCCGCACGTTGAACCGTTTGGGGGTGGCGAGTGTGGCGGTCTATGCCGATCCGGATCGCCACAGTCCCCACGTTTATCAGGCGACCGAGGCGCTGGCGTTGGGGGGGACGCTGGCGAGTGAAAGTTACCTGCGGGGTGAACGGGTCTTAGACCTCGCCACCGCCGTTGGGGCGGAGGCGATTCATCCGGGGTACGGACTGCTGAGCGAAAATGCCGATTTTGCCGCCGCCTGTAGGGAACGGGGGATAGTCTTCATTGGTCCCAAACCGGAACAGGTGCGGCAATTTGGCCGCAAACACATCGCCCGTGCCCTCGCCCAAGCCCAAGGCATTCCCCTGGTGCCGGGGACGGGGTTACTCACCGATTTAGCAACCGCTCGGCAGGCGGCAGAGGCGATAGGCTACCCCGTGATGCTCAAAAGTACGGCGGGCGGGGGCGGGATTGGGATGCGGCGGTGCTGGAATGATGAAGAATTAACCCACGCCTACGACCAGGTACAGCGATTGAGCCAGGCCAATTTCCGGGAGGGGGGGGTGTTTTTGGAAAAGTACATTCCTGTCGCACGCCACATCGAAGTGCAAATTTTTGGGGATGGACAGGGGCGGGTATTAACGTTGGGGGAACGGGATTGCTCCAGCCAACGGCGCAACCAAAAGGTCATCGAAGAAACGCCCGCACCGGGGTTAACCGGAGAAATTCGGCAGGCGTTGGCGCAGGCGGCGCAACGGTTGGGGGAAGCGGTGCAGTACCAATCGGCGGGCACGGTGGAATTTATTTTTGATGTCCAGACGGCGCAATTTTATTTCCTGGAGGTGAATACCCGTCTGCAGGTGGAGCATGGGGTGACGGAATTGGTGTGCGGCATTGACCTGGTGGAATGGATGGTACGACTGGCCGCCGGGGAACGGGATTTTTTCGACCAGTACGAACATCAACCCCAGGGACACGCCATCCAAGCCCGGATTTACGCCGAAGACCCCCACAAAAACCACCAACCCAGTGCGGGCGTACTGACCCAGGTGACGCTTGCCCCCGCCGCCCGTTGGGATCATTGGGTACACAACGGCACGGAAGTCACCCCGTTTTACGACCCCTTGCTTGCCAAAGCCATCGTACAGGGGGCGAACCGAGCCGAAGCGATCCAAAAATTACAAACCGTGTTGGCCAACACCACCCTCGCCGGTATCGCCACCAACTTGGAATACCTGCAACACATCCTGGCCAGCCCGGAGTTTCAACAGGGTAATGTTAGTACAAGTTTATTGGCTAATTTAACTTACCAACCCCAGACCATTGATGTTCTCGCTCCCGGTACGATGACCACCGTGCAGGACTATCCGGGGCGGTTGGGCTATTGGGATGTGGGGGTACCGCCGTCAGGGCCGATGGATCACCTGGCCTTTCGCTGGGGCAACCGTTTGCTGGGAAATTCTCCCACCGCCGCCGGGCTGGAGTGTACGCTGGTAGGGCCGACCCTGCGCTTTAACGCTCCCACCCGCATTTGTCTGACCGGGGCACCGATGCAGGCGACCTTAAACGGGCAGGCAATTCCCTACTGGCAAACGGTGGTTGTTCCTGCTGGCAGTGTTCTGGAACTCAAAACCATTCAGGGGGCAGGCTGTCGTACTTATATTGCCATTCAAGGCGGCATCCCCGTACCCGAATACTTAGGCAGTCGGGCGACCTTTACCCTGGGGCAGTTTGGCGGACATGGCGGCAGGGCATTACGGGCGGGGGATGTGTTACCGTTAACCCCCTGGGAGGGCGCAGATACCCCCACTGTTCTGCCCCCGGAATTACTGCCGCAGTACACCCACGCTTGGGAAATTGCGGTGATGATTGGGCCGCACGGGGCACCGGATTTTTTCACCCCGGCGGATATGGAAATGATCCTCAGCCACACCTGGGTCGTACATCACAATTCCGCCCGCACCGGGATTCGGTTAATCGGCCCGAAGCCCACCTGGGCACGCCCGGACGGGGGGGAAGCGGGTCTGCATCCGTCCAACATCCACGACAACGCCTACGCCATCGGCACGATTGACTTTACCGGCGATATGCCGATCATCCTGGGCTACGACGGGCCGAGCTTGGGGGGGTTTGTCTGTCCGGCCACCATCATTCAGGCGGAACTCTGGAAAATCGGGCAACTCAAACCGGGGGATACGGTGCGCTTTATCCCGGTGGATGAACCGACGGCAACCGCCTGGGAACAACGGCAGGAACGGGAACTAGCCACGCTCCAACCCTTGCCCCATACTAACTTTGTACCAATTTGGACAGAACCCATCTTGGCGCAGATTGGCGAACCGCATCCGGTGGGGGTTACCTACCGGCAGGCGGGGGATAAGTATCTGTTAATTGAATACGGGGAAATCACCCTAGATTTAGCTCTGCGGTTCCGGGTTCACGCCCTGATGACCTGGCTACAACAACAAAGTATTTCAGGAATTATTGATCTTACGCCGGGGATTCGGTCATTACAAGTGCATTATGACAACCAGCGATTGCCCCGCTCGGAATTATTGGAACTGTTGGCAACGGCGGAGCGGGAATTACCCGATGTGCAGGATATGGAAGTGCCCACCCGCATCGTTTATTTACCCCTCTCGTGGAATGATGCTTCCATTCAAAAAGCCATTGAAAAATACATGCAATCCGTGCGCCCCGATGCCCCTTGGTGTCCGAGCAATTTGGAATTTATCCGGCGAATTAATGGGTTGACTGACATTCAGCAGGTGTATGACATTGTCTTCGGGGCGAGTTATCTGGTGTTGGGGTTGGGGGATGTGTACTTGGGTGCGCCGGTGGCCACTCCCGTTGATCCCCGCCATCGTTTGGTAACGACAAAATACAACCCCGCCCGCACCTGGACACCTGAAAATGCGGTGGGCATTGGGGGGGCGTATTTGTGTATTTACGGCATGGAAGGGCCGGGGGGGTATCAATTAGTCGGGCGCACCATTCCCGTGTGGAATCGCTATCAAAAAACCACCGATTTTAGTCAGCCCTGGTTACTGCGATTTTTTGACCAAATTCG
>JAUQVQ010000214.1:0-3761 GCA_039794725.1 Gloeomargarita sp. HHBFW_bins_162 | reverse complement strand
GCAGTACCCCGATTACCGACCAGTTCAAAATTCCTCCGTTCCGGGACTACACCGGCGATGGGGTGCAAAACCTGGATGACATCCCTGCCCATCAGAAGGGGTACAATGACCTGCTCAAGCAGTGGGCAGGACGCATCAGCGGCACCCGTTAAATTCAGGGTTGACTTCTATGGGCAGATTCGCCACACTCAGGAGGGAGACCCGACTGCGCCTGGGTTATGTCTAGGTTAAGGTTAGGGAATCACTGGCCAAATTCAGGTCATTTCCTGTTAGAATTTGGACAGCTTCACTGCCTAATGTGTGGTGAGTTCAGGTGAAACATCGGTTAGTTAGTGCAGTTTAACTGTTGAGGAGTTACGGCTATGCGTCCCCAAATGTTTCTTTCTCTGTCGGTGGCCGGTACGGTGCTGGCGGCAGTAGCGGCTCCGGCGAGTGCCCAACCCGCCCCCAAACTTTATGACCCCCCGGTGATGACCACCACGGCGGCGAAATCCGAGGCTTGGCCTCCTTTTACCAAGCCTTTCCTGTGGCGGCAACCCAACACGCCGATCCAATTCCCTAAGCCTTCCTACTACGAACATCCGTTTGCCATTGAGCGGAGCATGGAACCCTTTCGGATTGGGATTAAGAAAGTGGCTGGCACCTCGGCAACACCGGTATCTGACAAGTTCAAAATCCCGCCGTTCCGGGACTATACGGGGGATGGCATTCAAAACTTGGATGACATTCCGGCGCACCAAAAGAACTTCAACGACCTGTTGAAAAAGTGGGCGGGCACCATTAGCACCTGCTCCAAGCAACGGGGCGTGATGTTCCGGCAAGTGGGCAAAGAGGAAGTGCCCATCCAAATCAACGGGGACCCCGGCAAGGTGCAGTTGAACGCCAACAACGTGCCCGTTTGCCCCGGCTAAGGTTTTTCCTTACGGCCAACTTAACGTAATAAGCGTTATAAGCTCCCTAGGCGACTGGGGGGCTTTTGATTTTAACGCCACTCTGGATGGCTATTGTCCCCGCCCCCCAGTTCATTCACCCGGCGGATCAGTTGGTACAGCCGCCCAAAATCCCGTTGGTTGAACTGAAGCACCAAGCGAGGCATCGCTCCGGTTTCATCGCCCAATTCTTCGGGAAATGCCCCCCGTTGTGCAATCACCCCCGCCGTGAGAATATCCTGAAACTCCTGGTTTAATTGCGCCACGGTAGATTCGGTTAATTCCTGTTGCAAGCGCAGGACTAAATACTCATGCACATACCGGCTGGAGTGATACACCCGATAAAACTGGCGGATCGCCGTGCAGGCTTCGGCAACGGAATGGGTAATCGTGTAGAGTTCCACATCGTGGGGGCTAATTAACTGAGTGCGCCCAAAATACTCCCGCACATACGTATCCCATGCTTGCCAGTAGGTGCCCCCCGGATGTTCCAACAGCACGATGGGAATGGGGGGACAGCGACCATTTTGGCACAGAGTTAACGCCTCAAATACCTCATCTTGGGTGCCAAATCCCCCCGGAAATGCACACACCGCATCGGTTTCCCGAATAAAAAATAACTTGCGGGTAAAAAAGTATTTGAAATCAATCAACCGGGGGCTATTGCTAATAAATTCATTGCTGGATTGTTCAAACGGCAATTGGATATTTAAGCCAAAGGAATGCTCCGTCCCGGCTCCCTCATTGCCTGCCTGCATAATGCCGCCCCCGGCTCCCGTCATCACCATAAACCCCTGTTCCCCCATACAGCGGGCAAATTGGCGAGCCAGTTCATAATCCGGGGTGTCCGCCCCCACCCGGGCTGAACCAAACAGCGCAATTTTCCGCACCCGCCGGTAGGGTTGAAACACCCGGAACCCCTGCTCCATATCCTGAATCGCACCGGCAATAATTTTCCAGTCCAACCGCTCTAGGGGAGCCTGGGATAGATGTAATAAACCCTCCAGCGCCCGCCGCATCCATTTCCCGTGTTTGGCGGTGTCCAACTCCTGCAACCAAGCGATGATTTGGGACTCGAAATCGGGGTTGGGGTCGCCGTTCATGTCCCCACCCGCAAATCCATCACCGACCCCCGCAGATTGTACTTCGCCCCTTCCAACTCCACCGGCACCCCCACTTTGATCTTGGTATTCCCTAAAACTGCTCCCCCATCGGCAATTTGAGCCGTCCCGGCAAGGGTAATCATCATATCCCGCAAAAACCGGGTTTGGGAACGGTTATCCTCTAAAAATTTCACCGACCCATCCGGTTGGGGCACTTCCACTTGGGGCGGGAAAATGGTGAGATTTTTAATTTCTAACGTCCCCGACGGCTGATTCCGCACAATAAAACTGGCCTTATCTCCCCGTTTAATCAACTCTTCCGGGCGGGCAATACTCAACCCCCGCACCATCATATCAATTTCCACCGGCTGACTGGGACTAACTTGCGCCACCGACCCGGTTCTCCCCGGCACCCCCACAATGCCCACAACAACCAACAACACCACCAGCAAAGCCGCCAGGTCAATCACGCTAATTTTGCCCCCAATGCGACCCTGTTGGTCAATCCAGGCCATGCGTTGCCTCCATTTGTACTACTCCGTATGTGACTATTATCGGATGTCTGGGAGGAAACGTGCCGTCTCCATCGCAATTTTTAGAATTAGGGCATCTCTATTTATTCAAGCGAGCTAACAATCTCTCAACTGGAATCCAGAGATTACGGAGAACCAGAGGCGGGGGGTGCCCCCCTGCGACCGCTAACTCACAATTTTTAGAGGTATAGCAGTCCTTTTTGAATATGAAACAAGAGTCGCAGGGCGTAGTCCCGTTTTGGTTTTCTCCCTTCTCCGGTTCTGGGAGAGGGGCAGGGGGTGAGGGTGAATAGAGCAGTCCTTTTTGAATATAAAACCAGGGTCGCAGGGCGTAGCCCCGTTTTGGTTTTCTCCCTTCTCCGGTTCTGGGAAAGGGGCAGGGGGTGAGGGTGGATAGAGCAGTCCTTTTTGAATATGAAACAAGAGTCGCAGGGCGTAGCCCCGTTTTGGTTTTCTCCCCTCTCCCTTGATGGGAGAGGGGCAGGGGGTGAGGGTGAATATAGCATCCTTTTTGAATATAAAACCAGGGTCGCAGGGCGTAGCCCCGTTTTGGTTTTCTCCCCTCTCCGGTTCTGGGAGAGGGGCAGGGGGTGAGGGTGGATATAGCAGTCCTTTTTGAATATGAAACCAGAGTCGCAGGGCGTAGCCCCGTTTTGGTTTTCTCCCCTCTCCGGTTCTGGGAGAGGGGCAGGGGGTGAGGGTGAATATAGCAGTTCTTTTTGAATATGAAACAAGGGCCGCAGGGCGTAGCCCCGTTTGGGATTTTCTCCCCTCTCTCTTGATGGGAGAGGGGCAGGGGATGAGGGTGAATAGAGCAGTCCTTTTTGAATGGGAAACAAGGGTCGCAGGGCGTAGCCCCGTTTTGGTTTTCTCCCCTCTCTCTTGATGGGAAAGGGGCAGGGGGTGAATATAAATAACAACTTAAGAAAGAATTATGCAAGAGGTCTAATCTCTCAACTGGAATCCAGAGATTACGGGGAACCCGAGGCGGGGGTGCCCCCCTGCGACCGCTAGTTTTAGAGGTGCCCTGATTATCCCTTTAGTCATTAACCCAAGGGCGGCAAGTCCTTAATCTCCAGGATCAAGGTTTCTTGGTTCTGGATATTTTGGGGCTTGGATGGTGGTTCCGGGGGGATAGATGTCTGCTCAAACCCAATCACCAGGGTATCTTCTGGAGGTTTCACCCGAGGTAATGG
>JAUQVQ010000213.1:0-3797 GCA_039794725.1 Gloeomargarita sp. HHBFW_bins_162 | reverse complement strand
AACCCTGGTTTTACATGCAAAAAGGACTGCTGTATTCACCCTCACCCCCTGCCCCTCCTCCATCAAGGGAGAGTGGAGAAAACCAAAACGGGGCTACGCCCTGCAACCCTGGTTTTACATGCAAAAAGGACTGCTGTATTCACCCTCACCCCCGACCCCTCTCCCATCCAGGGAGAGGGGAGAAAACCAAAACGGGGCTACGCCCTGCGACCCTTGGTTCACATGCAAAAAGGACTGCTGTATTCACCCTCACCCCCGACCTCTCTCCCATCCAGGGAGAGGGGAGAAAATCCCAAACCTACGACCATCTTTGCCCCCCTCATCAAAGAAATTGCCCCGGCGATTGCCTCACTCATTAAACCCTAAACAGGGCGCCTCTAGGGTACTTCTACTTATTCAAGCGGCTACAGAATGTCTCAGCGAGAATGCACCGATGACGGAGAACCAAGGTCGGGGGGTGCCCCCCTGCGACCGCAATTATCAATTATTAACAGAGGTTCCCAAAAGGACTGCATCCTGCGCCCGTCTCATAACCCCGTTCAATAGCACTCATGAGCAGAAAATAACGTTTCCTTAACGAAAACTTTACTCTCCAGGACTACGCTAGAAATATAGATATAATTCATTTTTTCTTTATCTCCCATTACCGCCCTTGACTGCTTCCCCTTCGTCCAACCCGGTGCCATTTCGCCGCCAAGTGCGCCAACTGGAACAAAATGTCCTGCGGATGGGGGCGTTGGTTGAACATTCCTTTCGTTTGTCCCATCAAGCCCTCTTTGGCCGCAACTTGGGAGCCGCTGAGGAGATTCCCCTGGTGGATCAGCAAATTGACCGTTTTTATCGCCAGATTGAGGTGGACTGCCTGCGGATGATGACGTTGCCCCCCGCCGCCGCCCAGGATACTCGCCTGTTGGGGGCGTTTATGCAGTTGGTGCGGGATTTGGAACGGATTGGGGATTACGCCGAAGACTTAGGGGAAATCGCCATTCAGTTGTTTCCTTATCCGGTGCATGACTGTATGGATGATATTCAGATGATGTCCCAACATTCCCAACGGATGCTGGCGACCAGTTTGGTGGCGTTGGCGGATTTGGATGCGACGGTGGGCAAGCATATTAAAGAAATGGACGAAGTGGTGGATGAACTCTACACCAAGGTGTACCGACATTTGGCGGCCACTCCCTTGGCTGACCTCTCGCCCCAACGCCACCCAGAATCCCGCCTGGAACCTTACCTGCTGTTGGCGTTGGCGATTCGGCATTTAGAACGGATGGCGGATCATGCAACCAATATCGGCCAACGGGTCGCATTTATTATCACGGGTCAGCGTTGATTGATGTTCCAACAATTGCGTCGCCGTTTAGCCCTTTGGTACACCGGGGTGACCGCCGTTTTACTGCTGGTGTTTGCCCTGGCGGGGTACGGCTATGTCCAGGCGACCCTGAGCGAACGGATTGATGACACGCTGGATCATGTGGTGGAGGTGGTGGTGGCAACCCTGCCCAGTGCACCGCCCGTGTGGCCGGAGGATGTGGAGGAAGACCGAGTGGCGTTGGAATGGTTTGCCCCGAGCGGGGAACGGCTCTGGAGTACCTTGGATATGACGGTGGTGCCCCGCTTGCATCCGGGCGTGTGGCGGGAGACTGTGACCATTAGCGGCGATGAAGCTCTGCGCCAAGTTACCCAGCCCGTGTACCAAAATGGCACCCTCCTCGGTTATCTGCGGGTCAGTCATCCCTGGTTTGAAGTGACCAAACCGGTGCGGCAGTTACTGCTGGATTTGACCATCGGAGGGCTGGTGGCGCTGGGGTTGGTGGCGGTGGCGGGCTGGTTTTTGTCGGGGTTGGCCATGACACCGGTGCGGCAATCCTATCAACGCCTGGAACAATTTACCGCCGATGCGTCCCACGAACTGCGCAGTCCCTTGGCGAGTTTGCAAATGAATTGGGAATTATTACACTCTCAGTACCCCAACCACCCCCAAGTCCAGGCAATGGGCAGTTTAATCCAACGGTTGGGGCGGCTGGTGGATGATTTACTCTTTTTGGCGCGCCAGGATACTCAGGGACTGGGGGAAGCGGAAGCCTGTCCGCTGGATGGGTTGGTGCTGGAAGTCGCCCAGGAGCAACAGAAATTGGCTCAGGCTAAAGGGGTGACCCTGCATTGGGCATTGCCCAGTACGGACGACCCGGATACCCTGACGGTTTGGGGCAATTACAGCCAGTTGCACCGGTTGTTAACCAATGTGATCCGCAATGCCTGGCAATATACGCCCGCCGGGGGACAGGTGTGGGTGCGCCTCAAAACCGCTGGGGAGGGCTGCACGATTGAGGTTCAGGATACGGGGGTGGGGATTGCTGAAACGGATTTGCCCCGGGTGTTTGACCGCTTTTACCGGGTTGACCCGGCGCGGGGGTGGTCGGGGGGCAGTGGCTTGGGGCTGGCGATTGCCCAGAGCATTGTCCAGGCGCACAGGGGCACGATTCACCTCACCAGTCACAAAAATCAGGGGACGCTGGTGACCCTGACCTTGCCCCGCTTCACAGGGTCAGTTCATCCGGGGTAGGCAGTCCCGCCGTCACACCCAGATTTAACAACGCACTCCAGCTATCGTCCCGCACGCCCGCATCCCCATCCTGTAACCCGACCCGCAGAGCTTCCACCACCTGGAGGTACACATTCTCAGACAGCTGCTCGACCGGCAGTTGCCCCAACGCCCAGGTACAGTTGCTCCGCACGGCGGCCACCGGGTCATGCACCAGGGTGTGACACAAGGCCTGCACCACCTGGGGCATCCGGTCACTCTGGCTGGACACCAGTTGCACCAGGGCACTGGCCGCCCACAAGCGCACCGCCGGAATCTCTTTTTCTAATGCCATAAGTAATACATCCACCGCTTCTGGGGCACGACTATAGCCCAACGCCCAGACGATTCCTTTGCGGACATAGCCGTTGGCATCCCGCCGCCACTGTTGGATCAAGGGGGCGACCGCCGCCGGAGTGGGGTTGCGTCCCAGGGCATAGGCGGCACTCAAGCGCACCAGGGGACAGGCATCCTGCAGTAGGGGAATCAACCGCGCGCCCGCCCGTTCATCCTGGAGTTCACAAAACGCCCGTGCCGCCTGCATCCGTTGCAACGGGTCGCTGGCCGTCAACTGCGCCAGCATCACGTCGGGGTCGGGTTGGGGGGCTTCCTGCCAATCGTCGAGCGGACTGGCCAGGTCGGGTTGGTCGTCGGTGAACATGACATCCATGCAGGAGATAATTAAGAGTCTAACCCCGGCGGGCGCCCCGATACTGCATTTGCCGTTTAAGCGTAAAGTTCTGCATCAACTGGGGCATATCACTCCGGTGTCCTACCACAATCAACGTGTCCCCCACGGCGACCACCGTGCCCCGGTCGGGGTTGTCCACCAAGGTACCATCCGCCCGCCGCAAGGCGACCACAATAAACGTGCGCTCGCCCCGCACCTCCACATCCCCCACCGTGCGGCCAATCAGGGGGGAATTTTCCGGCACCAGCAGTTCATCCATCCGCAGGCTGATTTGGTTCAAAATTTCGTTAATCGTACTACTGCCATCATTGCGGTCCAACAGGTCAATCGTCGCCGGATGGGTAATCAAATAGGCCAAGCGCATCGCCCCAATCGTGGCCGGTAACACCACATGGTCCGCCCCCGCCAGCCGCAGTTTGCGTTCCGTCGCCGGAAATTCCCCCCGTGCCAGGATGGTGATCCCCTCATTCAACCCCCGAGCCGTCAAAGTGATAAACACATTCAGGGCATCATCCGGGAGTA
>JAUQVQ010000212.1:0-3799 GCA_039794725.1 Gloeomargarita sp. HHBFW_bins_162 | reverse complement strand
GGGTCGCTGGGGATCAACGAGGCACTGGGTAAAACCTGATGCTGACGCTGAGCGTAAAACTCTAGGAACTGCTGACGAATGGCATCACCGGTAGGAGGCATGATGGCGTCACAAAATTTTCAATATCTCAATTTTACGGATTTCCCCCAACACCCGCCGCCGGGGTCAGAAAGAAGCAGAGACAGGAAAATTTATCTTTTTTTAATACTTTTTCCCCAAGTTACGTTACAATAATTTACATTGCACTCTAGGTATTTATTCCTAATGGACACACAATTTCCTTGGCTGACGGTGGCGGTGCTGTTACCTTTGGGGGCGGCACTGGGGGTGCCACTTTTGCCTGCCAAATCGGGGCGCACGGTACGCTGGTACGCTCTGGGGGTGGGTTTGTTGGATTTTGCGTTGTTGGTGACGGGGCTGTGGCAGCACTATTGCCCGGCCACCCAGGGCTATCAGATGGTGGAGCGGTGGGCGTGGTTGCCCCAAGTGGGTTTGCAGTGGTCGCTGGCGGTGGATGGGTTGTCCCTGCCGTTGCTGGTGTTGGGGGCTTTAGTCACCACCTTGGCGATAGCGGCGGCTTGGCGGGTGGAACACCGTCCCCGCTTGTTTTACGCCCTGATGCTGGTGCTGTACGGGGCGCAGTTGGGGGTGTTTGCGGCCAAGGATGTACTGCTGTTTTTCCTGATGTGGGAATTGGAACTGGTGCCGGTTTATCTCCTGATTGCGATTTGGGGCGGGCAACAGCGGCAGTATGCGGCGACCAAGTTTATTCTCTACACGGCGCTGGGGTCGGTATTTATTTTGGTGGCGGGGTTGGCGTTGGCGTTTAGCGGCGCATCCTTCACCTGGGATATGGCCGAGTTGATGGAGCGGGAGTTGCCCCTGGGCTTAGGAATTTTGGTCTATCTGGGCTTTTTTATTGCTTTTGGAGTGAAGTTACCCGTTTTCCCTCTGCATACCTGGTTGCCGTTTGCCCACAGCGAAGCGTCGGCGCCGGTTTCGATGGTGTTGGCGGGGGTGTTGCTGAAGTTGGGCGGCTATGGGTTACTGCGCTTTAATGTGCAGATGTTGCCCCAGGCGCATCAGATGCTTGCCCCGATGCTGGTAGTGTTGGGTATTGTGAATATCCTGTACGGGGCGTTGACCGCCTACAGCCAAAATCATCTGAAAAAACGCTTGGCCTATTCCTCCATTTCCCACATGGGGTTTGTGCTGGTGGGGTTGGGGGCGTTGAACAGTCTGGGTTTGCAAGGAGCACTTCTGCAAATGGTGTCGCACGGGTTGATTGCCGCCGTGTTGTTTTTCCTGGCGGGGGTGGCCTACGAACGGACGCATACCCTGGAGATGGGGCAATTGGGGGGCTTGGCGCAGTCGGCTCCTCGGATTTTTGCCCTATTTACGGCGGCGAGTTTTGCCTCGCTTGCTCTCCCCGGCATGAGTGGCTTTATCAGCGAACTGTCGGTGTTTTTGGGGCTGGCGGATAGTCTGTACAATGCCCTGTTCAAAGCCGTTGTCATTACCCTGACGGCGGTGGGGTTGATTCTCACGCCGGTGTATCTGCTGGATTTACTGCGGCGGGTGTTTTACGGGGCGCCGGGGCAGGCAGTCTGGGCGGGTACGGATGCCAATCCCAGAGAATTGTTCATTGCCCTGAGTTTGCTCATTCCCGTGCTGGTCGTGGGAACCTACCCCCGGGCACTCAGCGATTGGTCCAATCCGGCGACCACTCTGATTGCTGAGCAGTGGCAAAATTCAACCCCGGTGGTGGCGCAACCCCTGACCATCCCGCCGGTGCTATTCTCGACGGTGAACCAGTAGGTCGGTGGGCAACAGCGTCAGTTCCTGGAGGTTGACGTGGAGGGGGCGGGTCAAAAAAAGGCCACCGTCTCCGCCACATCTCCCCTGTGAGAACGCCCGAATTACGGAGAACCAGAAACGGGGGAGAGCCTGCGGCACACTGCGTGGAGCCCCCCTGCGACCGCTAATTTTAATAGAGTAGAGGTTCCCATAATTAAAACTCTGGTTCCGTAAAAAATTCACGTAAAGACAAAGAGAACCCCGGAATTACATCTTCCCCATCTAAGTAATCTCCCACCCTCAAAAACGTGTCTGGTTCTGGTTGATGATAAATTAATACATATCGTTCATCGGGATGGATAACCCACACCAAACGCGATCCACTGGCAAAATATTCCTCTATTTTTTGGTGTATTTCCTCCACTGTATTGCCATCCGATAATACTTCAATCACCAGGTCAGGCGCACCTCTAAAAAAGCCCTTAGTCAGCTTACCACTCCCCATCAATCTTTCTTTAGAAATGAATGAACCATCGGGTGATCTTCGATTGCCCGATTCCATAATAAACGCTGTACTGGAATCACAAACAACTCCCAAGTTACGCTCCCGGACATAAATCGTAATTAAAGCCGCCAATAAGTTGGCATAGTAACCATGCCTCAAACCAGCATTACCCATCTTTACGAGTTCCCCGTTAATAATTTCGTAGCGGTCACCCGTATCAGGCAACGCCATAAACTCTGCATCAGTCCAGACTTTAGTACTAGTTTCCATATCTACGAACGGGTCACCCCAAACTCTGCTTTATTGTACAAATCTTCTCCGGGGAACCTCTATAGCAATCATAAATGAGATCACAACAGAAGGGATGCCTCATTCACGTCTGCCCTCACCCCCTGCCCCTCCCCCAGAACGGGAGAGGGGAGAAAACCAAAACGGGGCTACGCCCGGCGACCCTTGTTCCGAACTGAGAAAAGATTACTATAGGGCACCTCTAAAAATTGGTAATTAGCGGTCGCAGGGGGGCACCCCCCGCCTCTGGTTCTCTGTAATCTCTGCATTCTCGCTAAGGGATTCTTTGTCCGATTGAATAAATAGAGGTTCCCTATAGCAACCCTAACAAGAACGGCTGAGATGAGCCGCCGCAGATTACTTTCGATGCCCACAGATAACCTCTCGGTGGTCGGCTCCATCGATTTGTTATGCCGCTTCAACCGCCTCCACCCACTATCCTTACGGTTCTGGAGGAATTTGCGATTTCAGTTCCTCAATCAAAGGCAGTATCTCAGACTGCACCACATCCCAGACAATGTTGAGGTTGACATCGTTATACTCATGCACCAACCGATTTCGCATTCCGTTGATTTCTTGCCAGGAGATATTTGGTAACGCCTGCCGAGTTGTGTCTGAAACTCGTCGTGCAGCTTCAGCAATCACCAATAGCCGCCGAATGACTGAATCCTGAAGCTGTACGTTTGCAACAAACTCATCCTTTGAGCAATGAGCTGTGTAGGTCAGAATCAGCTCTGCGGATTGCAGCATATCAAGCAGGAATTGAAGATCCCGTTGCATAAATTACCTGGGCTGAGGAAAGGATTTCGTGACGGCGTAAGTAGTTGCGACTGGTTTCAATGCCCTGACGGGTAATCAGGTCAACGTCTCGATCGAAAATAGTTTTAAGTTCTGCTTCCATCTGGTCTAGGGTACGAAAGGTGGGATGGGCGTCTGGATGAAATTGCACCATCACATCAACGTCGCTGTCGGGGCGGAAGTCATCGCGCAGGACAGAGCCAAATAGAGCAAATTCTGTCACTTGCCATTTATGACAAAACTTAGCAATTTTTTCCATTGGTAGTTCGATCGCTGCAATCGTCATGTCAGTTCTGCCCCAAGGCTTCTAGCTGCTTATTAATCCAAATCGTTGCTGTAGCTTAATCCGTCTCTATCGCCCGTTCTATTTCTGTTTTAGCAATTTCTAGCAGTTGTTTGGATTCTCTAGCT
>JAUQVQ010000211.1:0-3820 GCA_039794725.1 Gloeomargarita sp. HHBFW_bins_162 | reverse complement strand
TTAATAGAGGTTCCCTTTATTCAATCGGACAAAGAATCCTTGAGCCAGAATGCAGAAATTACAGAGAACCAGAGGCGGGGGGTGCCCCCCTGCGACCGCTAATTACTAATGAATAGGGGGTCCCTTTGTTCAATCGGACAAAGAATCCTTGAGCCAGAATGCAGAAATTACAGAGAACCAGAGGCGGGGGGTGCCCCCCTGCGACCGCTAATTACTAATTAATAGAGGTTCCCTTTGTTCAATCGGACAAAGAATCCTTGAGCCAGAATGCAGAAATTACAGAGAACCAGAGGCGGGGGGTGCCCCCCTGCGACCGCTAATTACTAATTAATAGAGGTTCCCTTTATTCAATCGGACAAAGAATCCTTGAGCCAGAATGCAGAAATTACAGAGAACCAGAGGCGGGGGGTGCCCCCCTGCGACCGCTAATTACTAATTAATAGAGGTTCCCTTTATTCAATCGGACAAAGAATCCTTTAGCCAGAATGTAGAAATTACAGAGAACCAGAGGCGGGGGCTACGCCCCTGCGACCGCTAATTACTAATTAATAGAGGTTCCCTTTATTCAATCGGACAAAGAATCCTTTAGCCAGAATGCAGAAATTACAGAGAACCAGAGGCGGGGGCTACGCCCCTGCGACCCTTGTTGCCAATTCAAAAGAGATTTCTATATTTATTCAAACAGTCAGAGAATTTCATCGCGAGAATGCGGAGATTACCCAGAACTAGAGGCGGGGTTTGACCCCCTGCGACCGCTAATTTACAATTTTTAGAAGTACACAAAATTCTTGTAGGGTAAATCAGGTTATGAGTACAGTTATGAGTACAGTTACAATCGCTACCACTGAGCGGGATAATCAGTATGTCTTAACCGAATATCGGGATCACATTGGTTCGACCGGGCGGTTGATGGCTATTTTTTGGTTTGCCATTTTGGCTACCGTCAGTTTTTTTATATTATTTTCTATATTATCGAACCCCTACTCCATTAACACTAGTTCTTTTGCTTCCCTTGATCCTCAAGATGAAGATGTGGCCGGAAGTATTGCTTTTTATGGTGGTATTTTTCTGATATTTTTTATTGGCTTACAAGCAACCTTGGGGATTGCTGTTTTTGAACTGTTGGCCGCTTATCTCCGATTGCCTGAATCTGTAATTGACATTGGCAGTGGGGTACAGTCGTGCGCTACGTTAGTATTAATTTTTATCCTGATTCTGCTGGCTTTTCCCCTGAGCAAATTTATTGTCGCACCGTTAATCATTGCTTTTTTACGCACCCCGGTGGGGGCTACACTATTTAGTTGGGTGAATTGTCTCGCTTCTCTTCTGCTGACCTATATTAGTTTGAGTTTGGCTCTCTGTCGTTATACCTATATCAGAGAATTTACTTTCGATAAAGCATCGGATCAATTAACGCTACGCTGTGAATTGGGCTTACCCTTATTTATTACCCTCGGCAAAGACCCTAATAACAGCAATAACATTCATTTTGTCCCCCTGTGGCATTTCCAAACGGGCGTGTATGACTTTCCCCTCCAATCCATTCGCTCTGTCCATCGTTACGACAAAACCCCAACCCTAGCTTTGGATGTGGCGAGAAATGTCCTTTATCTCCCAACTGTGCAGTGCAAAAATCAGCAGGAATGCGAGCAAATTTTAGCAACCTTAATGAACCGATTCCGCTGGGAACAGGGGCAAGATATTGATGCCCGCATGGCGAAAGAAAAAGTCCAGTTACGGGAAGATGTATTGCAAGGTATTAACACTAGAGTATTACCCACTGAAGGGGAAAAGGCTCCTTTAGCCTTGTTGGTCGCCAGTGCCCTAACGATGGTGCGCCGCAATCAACAGCGGTTGAACCGCCAGCCGGATAATCCCAACTTACACCTGCAACTGGGTATTGCCCTGCTCCGGTCTAGGGAGCGAGCCACCGCTTTGCAGCATATCCAAGAAGCCCTGCGGCTTTATCGCCTACAATTCCAACCCTTTCGAGCCACAACGGTGAAGCAATACTTATCCAAAGCTCGGCGGGCAGCTTAACCCATTACCGGCGATGGGGGGGCAGACCGTCCAGGGTAATGATGCGCTCAATCACGGCTTTGACCACCGGAGCCGTCACCGTCGAACCAAAGGCATTGCCCGCTTGGGGTTCATCGGCGACTGCTAAGACTACATACTCCGGCTTGGGGATGGGAAAAAGTGCCACAAAACTGGTAATTTTGCCGCTGTGGTAGCCCCCTATGCCTGCTTTTTGCGCCGTCCCGGTTTTGCCCCCCAACCGATAACCGGGGATGCGAGCGGGTTTGCCGGTGCCTTGTTCCACCACCCGTTCTAGCATGGGCAAAAGGGCATCGCTGGTGGCTTGGGAAAAGACCCGCACCGGTGCCGGATGTCCCAAGGGCGTGAGTTCCCCCGTTTGGGGATGCCATAACCCCGCCACCGCATGGGGCGTCACCAACCAGCCCCCGTTGCCGATGGCGGCGTAGAGTTGGGCGAGTTTCAACGGCGTTAACGACAGTCCCTGCCCAAAGGAGGCGGTGGCCGCTTCGACCGGATAGTTAACAAATTCCTCCCGTGATTTCAGCGTTGTGGGGCTGGTAAAGGGTAAATCGGTGGTGAGTTCGTCCCCCAACCCCAACCGGCGCAGGGCTTGGTAATAATCCGAGCGGGGCAATTGCTCCATCATCCGCACCATGCCCACGTTGCTGGACTGTTCTAAAATTTCACTCACGCTTAAACTGCCGCCCGCCCCCGCCTGGTCAAAGTTAAAATTTTGGATCGGCCAGCCGCCTACTGTGATCCGCCCCTCATCGTAAAACACCTGATCCGGGCGCACCCGTTTGCTCTCTAGGGCAATGGCCACATTGATGGGCTTAAAGGTAGAACCCGGCTCATACAAATCCGTCACCGCCCAGTTTTTGAACCGCTCCAGCGGAAACCGATAAAACTCGTTGGGGTCATAGCCCGGTTCCAGCACCAACGCCCGAATTGCCCCATCCTTGACCCGCAGGACAATCACCGCCCCCCGCTTGGCCTGAAATTTCTGCAAACTTTGCCGTAACGCCTCTTGCGCTCCCCGTTGCAGACGCACATCCACCGTTAACTGCAACTGACGGGGGTCATCCAACAACCACGTGGTGGGTAGGGTCGCACTTTGGTAATTGCCCCGGCCATCATGGCTGAGTAACGCCGGGATTTGGGGCTGACGCAGCAGGGATTCCTGGCTCAATTCCACCCCCGCCTGTCCCCGATGTTCCCGGTTCACATAGCCCACCAATTCCGCCCCGACACTCTGCTGGGGATACACCCGCGCAAACCCCGCCACCAACTCCAATCCATCCAAACCCAACTGTTCAATTTGGTGTGCCACCCCCGGCAGTAGTCCCCGCCCCAGGATAATCCCACTCGGTGCCCGCGATAATTCCTTGAGCAACTCCGACGCCGGTCGCTCCAAAATCGGTGCCAACGCCTGGGCAATCTGGGGAGCCGCACGTTTGAACAAACGAGGATGGGCATACAGTTCATACACCGGCTGGTCCAGGGCTAACACCGTCCCTTGACTATCCACCACCGTGCGCCGGGGACTCACCTGCTGAATCAATTTTTGCTGTTGCGCCGCCGCCCGCTCCCGAAACCACTCCGCCTGCACCCCCTGTAAATACACCACCCGTGCCGCCAACCCCAACACCCCCAAACTCAACCCCAACCACACCAACCGCAACCGCCCCCGTTGGCGCGCCAAATGCACCCGCACCTGACTGGGACGCAGCGTTGTCGCCATCGGTTAATAGCCTCCGACTGGCCAGGAACGCACCGGCAC
>JAUQVQ010000210.1:0-3826 GCA_039794725.1 Gloeomargarita sp. HHBFW_bins_162 | reverse complement strand
GCCCCGCCAACGATCCAGGGAAACCGGGTACCCAGCCAGCGTTGCGTCTGATCCGAACAACTACCCACCAGAGGTTCCACCAGGGTGGAAAGGCCATTTTCCACCACCAAAATGACCGTCGCCACCGAAGCCGCCACCCCCAATTCGGTCAGCAGGGATGGCAAATACAGCTGATAAAACACCCAGGCGAGGGTAATCGCTCCCTGCATGAGCGCCAACGCCCACACCTGCAACCACAGGACACCGACTGCCATGGGAACCTCAGGGGTAAATAACTCCACTTTCACCCAAGCGGGCGCCCCGAGACAATCCCCAATTAATCAGCGAGAACCTTGCCCCAGCACCTGCTTGCGATCCCCAGTACGGACACTCAGAGCCACAGTCTGATCCCCTCGCCGGACTCGCATCTGGAGTTTTTGCCCCACCTGGCTTTTCTCCACAATCCGCTGGAGTTGGTCAGCACTGGTCACCTTTTGGCCTTCCACTTCGGTAATCACATCCCCTCGCCGTAACCCCGCTTCCGCCGCCGGACTCCGGGGCAACACCTGCCGAATAATCACCCCTTGGGTCTCCGGCACCTGCACCGTACTGTTGGGGTCGCTGTTGATCTGACGAGCCAGTTCCGGCGTGAGCGTACTCATGGTCACCCCGATGTAGGGATGAGGCACCGTCTTGCCTTCCGCCAAAATCGGCGTAATCGTCTTGGCTAAATCCACCGGAATCGCAAACCCAATTCCTTCCGCACCCGCCCGAATCGCCGTATTAATGCCAATCACTTCCCCATTGGCATTCAGCAGAGGCCCCCCAGAATTGCCCGGATTAATGGCCGCATCCGTCTGGATAAAATTCAACCGCTTATCGGGAATGCCCACCTCCGAACTGCTCCGGCGGAGGTTGCTAATAATCCCCAGGGTCACCGTATTGTCCAACCCCAAGGGATTACCCATCGCAATCGCCCAATCCCCCACCTGCACCTTACTCGAATCGCCCAACACCGCTACCGGCAAATTCCCCGGCGGGTTTTCCAACTTCAGCACCGCCAAATCCGTCACCTCATCCGTACCCCGCACCCGTGCCGACAACTGCCGTCCATCGGTCAAGGTCACCGTCACCTTCTGCGCCCCTTCCACCACATGGGCATTAGTAATGATCGTGCCATTTTTGTCCACGATAAACCCCGAGCCTTGCCCTCGCTCCGTGCGCTCGCGCGGGATGTTGAACCCACTATCCCCGAAAAACCGACGGAAAAACGGGTCATCCCAAAACGGGTCAATCCCCAGCGCCACCGTCCGTTCCGTATCAATCCGCACCACCGCCGGTCCCACCTTCTGCACAGCGGCTACAACAAAATTACTCGCAGGTTTCGTATTAGTACTGGTCAACGCCACCGGTGAACTGCTGGCTACTACCTGATCCAACGGGTCGGCTTGAGACGGCAGGGCATGGAATCCCACCACCGTGACAATCACCCCGGCTAACACCGCCAAAGCATGGGTCAACACCTGAAACCAAGTCTTGGATCGCATCACCTTCCCCCGCACGTGCCAATGAATGCTCATGGTTCGTACAATCAACTTTATTTTAAGGGCTTTGATATTGACTTGCACCGGGGATGCGTGTTCCCCACAATGCCCCGCAAAATCGCTTTGGTCACACCCCCCACCGTCATCCCGGGCGCAATCGTCACCCGCACATCCGCCTGAGCATACTGCGCTTGCCGCTGGGCAAACAAGGTATGTAACCGTTGCCGCAGACGTTCCGGGTCATGACTCTCCGAGGACAGCAAAGGCCGATCCTGCCGCTGACGGAGCCGTTCCACCAACAATTCCACCGGCACATCCAACCACACCACCACCCCATGATGTAGATAACTCCAATTCAACGCCTGGGTCACCACCCCCCCGCCCGTCGCCACCACCAACCGGGTATGACTCGCCACTTCCGCCAGCACCTGGGATTCCAACCGCCGAAACCCCGCTTCCCCCTCCTGGGCAAACAACTCGGGAATCGAACGCCCAGTCACCTGAGTAATCAACTGATCCGTATCAAAAAAGGTGTATCCCAACCGATGCGCCAACCGTTTCCCCGTCGTACTTTTGCCACAGCCCATCATCCCCACCAAAAAGATGGTTACTCCCCCTAAATGCGTTTGCGCCTGTGCCACTAATGCTGGGTCAATCGCCATTGGGTTAACCTAAGCGTTCAACACTTTGAAAGGCCATAATAATTAGCGTATCATCGGGGGCTAAACGTTGAAATTGACTGCGTTTTGGGTTCAGTAAAATCTGACCATTACCCCGCCGCACACCAACTAAAATCAGCGGCTGTTCCGGTTGCCCACACCGACCGACCTGCTGGCTCAATTCCCCGAAGGATAACCCCTGCCAACTGACGGGATAGTTGCCCGGTTCAATAAAGTAAAATTCGTTCGTATCATCGGTGTAGGTTAATAACTGTTGATACACCACCGACATATTTTTGAACAGGGCACTTTGGGCAATAATACCAGAGCTATATTCCCGCGCCGAAACCACCTCGTCCACCCCGGCTTCTTGGAGATGGCGATAGCGGTCTAGCTGCACCAATTCTGCCACCACATGGATATTGCGCCGGTTGCTGGGGTTTTGTTCTAAATGTTTAATCGCTAAAGCAATGAGGGCATTTTTTTCATCCGGCCCTTGGGTGTCTTCATCGGCAAGGAGAATAACGGCTTTGGCTTGGGGCGCACAGAATTTTTGTAACGTTGCGTGGTGGGTGGGATCAGCTTGGACAAAGTGGACGTAATTGTGGGACGCAAAATTAACTTGCTGAGGAATTTCCGAAGCTGAAATCACCACAATATCCCGAGGGTGTTTTTGATTGCCCTGGAGCAGTTGGTGAATAACTGCCGGTGCTTTTTCATTCCAGTTGCAAATAATAATGTGGTCATTAAATACCTGCATACGTTTCTCCTGCAATAGGGCTTGGGTGACAAAAAATGAAGAAAACTTCCCCACAATCGCCCCAAACACAAAGGTACCAAAAAGCAACAGCACAAGTTGAACAACCTGCCCCAGGATAGTTTTGGGTTGGTCGGGATATTCCCCCACCAACGTAATCAATGCATTGCTCAGAATTTGCCAAGCGGCATCCGGTGAGGCAAAGCCCCCCTCACTCCAAAATAGAAGGAGAATCGCCAGCCCGACCCCGCCCAGCCCGATGAGCCAGAGTGATTCCAATTTGAATCCCCACCGCGCCATCTCTGTTACCCACCGCCGCACTGTTATCCTACTGCCTCCGACCGCTTGACAAAAGGGCACCTCTAAAAATCGTCAATGAGCGGTCGCAGGGGCGCACCCCCTGCTTCTGGTTCTCTGTAATCTCTGGATTCTCACTATAGCAATCATAAATGAGATCACAACAGAAGTGATACCTCGTTCACGTCTGCCCCTCTCCCAGAATGCGAGAGGGGAGAAAACCCAAACGGGGCTATGCCCTGCGACCCTTATTTCACACTCAAAAAGGACTGCTATAAGGGATTCTTTATCCGACTAAATAAAAAATAGAAGGCACCTCTAAAAATCGTCAATGAGTGGTCTCAGGGGGGCACCCCCCGCTTCTAGTTCTCTGTAATCTCTGGATTCTCACTATAGCAATCATAAATGAGATCACAACAGAAGTGATACCTCGTTCACGTCTGCCCCTCTCCCAGAATGCGAGAGAGGAGAAAACCCAAACGGGGCTATGCCCTGCGACCCTTGTTTCACATTCAAAAAGGACTGCTATAAGGGATTCTTTATCCGACTAAATAAAAAATAGAAGGCACCTCTAAAAATCGTCAAGGAGT
>JAUQVQ010000209.1:0-3864 GCA_039794725.1 Gloeomargarita sp. HHBFW_bins_162 | reverse complement strand
AGGATATGCTCCCGGGTCTGGGGCATCGGGCCATCGGTAGCCGCCACCACCAGAATCGCTCCGTCCATCTGCGCCGCCCCGGTGATCATGTTTTTCACGTAGTCGGCGTGCCCGGGGCAGTCCACGTGGGCGTAGTGGCGTTTGTCGGTTTCGTACTCCACGTGCGCCGTGTTGATCGTAATCCCCCGGGCTTTTTCTTCGGGAGCCGCATCAATCTCATCGTACTTGCGAGCCTTCGCCTTGCCTTGGGCGGCCAGGGTCATGGTAATCGCCGCCGTCAGCGTGGTTTTGCCGTGATCCACGTGGCCGATGGTGCCGATATTCACGTGGGGCTTGGTCCGTTCAAATTTTGCGCGTGCCATGGATGTCGTGTCCCTCTGTAATTAAGCGTTCCCTTTTGCTTTGATGATGGTTTCGGCCACGTTACGCGGCACCTCATCATAGTGACTGAACTCCATTGTAAAAACACCCCGTCCCTGTGTCATAGACCGGATGTCCGTAGCGTAGCCAAACATTTCCGCTAGGGGCACCTTGGCGGTCACCTTGGCAATCCCAGCTTCCGAGGACATACCCTCGATTTGACCACGGCGGGAGTTCAGATTACCCATAATATCACCTAAAAAGTTTTCTGGCACCTCCACTTCCACTTTCATCATGGGTTCGAGCAGAACCGGCGCACACTTCATCACCCCTTCCTTGATGGCAATGGAACCGGCAAACTTGAAGGCCATTTCCGAGGAGTCCACATCGTGGTACGAACCGTCAATCAGGGTGACTTTCAGGTCAATGACGGGATAACCGGCCAAAATGCCCCCTTCACAGGCTTCCCGAATGCCCTGCTCCACCGGCGGAATATACTCTTTGGGAATCACCCCCCCCACAATCTTGGAAACAAATTCCAGCCCTGTGCCCGGTTCAGCGGGTTCAATCTCAATGACCACGTGGCCGTACTGCCCCTTACCCCCACTCTGGCGGATGTATTTGCCCTCTTGGGTGGTTTTCTTGCGAATCGTTTCCCGGTAGGCGACCTGGGGATTGCCCACGTTGGCTTCCACGTTGAATTCCCGCAACATCCGATCCACCAGAATCTCCAGGTGCAGTTCCCCCATCCCGGAAATGATGGTCTGGTTGGTCTCCGGGTCAACCGCCACCCGGAAGGTGGGGTCTTCCTTCGACAGGGATTGCAACGCCTTGGAGAGCTTGTCAATATCGGCCTTGGTCTTCGGTTCAATGGCCACCGAAATCACCGGTTCCGGGATAAACAGGGTTTCCAAAATCACCGGGTTATTTTCATCGCAAAGCGTATCGCCCGTAATCGTGTCTTTTAAGCCTAAAACGGCACCCAAATCCCCCGCCCGCAGTTCGTCCACCTCCTGGCGTTCATCGGCTTTCAGCACCACCAACCGGGAGAGGCGTTCTTTTTTGCCCTTGGTGGAATTGAGCACATAGGTACCCCGTTGCATCACCCCGGAATAGACCCGCACAAAGGTCAAATCCCCGAATTTATCCGACATGATCTTAAACGCCAGTGCCGCCAGGGGTTCGTTGTCATCGGCGTGCCGTTCCACTTCTTCCCCGTTGGGTAAAGTGCCTTTAATCGCCGGGATGTCCACCGGGGAGGGGAGATAGTCCAACACCGCATCCAGCAGGAGTTGCACCCCTTTATTTTTGAAGGCAGAACCGCACAGCATGGGCACCATTTTGCCCGCAATGGTAGCTTTACGGATGGCCGTGCGGATTTCCTCTTCCGTGAGGTCTTCCCCTTCTAGGTATTTCTCCGTCAGGGCATCATCGGTTTCGGCAGCGGCTTCGACGAGTTTGGCACGAAATTCCTGGGCTTTGTCCATCAGTTCCGCCGGAATGTCCACCTTGCGGATGTCTTTCCCGATGTCGTCAAAATACTGGAAGGCACACATCCGCACCAGGTCAACCACCCCTTGGAATTGGTCTTCCGCCCCAATCGGCAGTTGAATCGGCACGGCATTCGCCCGCAACCGATCCCGCACCTGGTCATAAACCTTGTAAAAATTCGCCCCGGAGCGGTCCATTTTGTTCACGAAAATAATCCGAGGCACTTTGTACCGGTCGGCTTGCCGCCACACGGTTTCCGTCTGGGGTTGCACCCCGCCCACCGAACACAGCACCGTAATTACCCCGTCCAACACCCGCATCGAGCGTTCCACTTCAATCGTGAAATCCACGTGACCGGGAGTGTCAATGATGTTAATGGCATATTCATCCGCCCCCGGCATAGGCTGGGACGGGTCATCCGGGTTGCGCTTCGTCCAGCGGGTACTGATGGCAGCGGCGGTGATGGTAATCCCCCGCTCCCGTTCCTGCGCCATCCAGTCGGTCACCGAGGTGCCTTCATGGACTTCCCCCATTTTGTGTACCAGCCCGGAATAAAACAAAATCCGTTCGGTGGTGGTGGTTTTACCGGCATCAATGTGGGCAGCAATACCCATATTTCGCACACGTTCAATTGGGGTCGTTCGAGCCACGGCTTCCTCCTGGGTGACCTGGAATGAGATAAGTAGAATGTCCGTTACAAATTTTATCCTTTTTTTGAAATTACCGTTGGGCTTAGTAGCGGTAGTGGGCAAAGGCCTTGTTGGCTTCCGCCATCCGGTGGGTTTCTTCCCGTTTTTTGATGGATGCGCCGGTTTCGTTGGCTGCATCCATGAGTTCGTTGGCCAATTTCATCGCCATCGTTTTGCCGTTGCGCTGGCGGGAGTAGGTGGTCAACCACCGCATGGCTAAGGCGGTGCCCCGCTCTGGCCGCACTTCCACCGGCACTTGGTAGGTGGCTCCCCCCACCCGGCGGGCTTTCACTTCCACCAAAGGCGTGGCGTTGCGAACGGCTTTTTCCAGGGTTTCAATCGGGTCGTTGCCGGTGCGTTCCTGGATGGTCTCTAAGGCTTGATAGACCAACCGATAGGCCAAATTTTTCTTGCCGCACTTGAGGATATGGGAGACCAAGATATTCACCAGACGGCTGTTGTAGCGGGGGTCGGCTCCCACAGGACGGCGTTTGACTCGGCGACGACGGGACATAGGCGTTGGGAAAAAATCAGTAAACGACAATAGACCTTACTTTTTCTTACCGGCGGGAGCGGCGGCCTGCCCCGGTTTAGGACGTTTCACTCCATACTTAGAACGGCCTTGGTTGCGAGGGGGGATTTGGTTGGGATGTTTGACGCCAGCGGCATCGAGTGTGCCCCGAATGATGTGGTAGCGCACCCCCGGTAAATCTTTGACCCGACCGCCCCGGATCAGCACCACCGAGTGTTCCTGCAAGTTGTGTCCAATCCCCGGAATGTAAGAGGTGACCTCAAACCCAGAGGTCAGTCGCACCCGTGCTACCTTCCGCAATGCTGAATTGGGCTTTTTGGGGGTGGTGGTATAGACCCGGGTACAGACCCCTCGGCGTTGGGGGCAACCTTTCAAAGCGGGCGACTTGGTCTTGCGTTTGAGGCTTTCACGCTCCGAACGCACCAACTGTTGGATGGTGGGCATGCAACTGAATTTTAAGCGGCAATTCCCAATTATGCCAAACTAAGAGGGGGTTTGTCAAATGCTAGAGGATAAGCATTGCGGTACATCAGTAGAGCAACTTTACGACGATTTTTAGAGGTGCCCTTTATGCAAACGGGCAGAGAATTTCTGAGTGAGAATGCAGAGATTATGGAGAACCAGAGGCGGGGGGTGCCCCCCTGCGACCGCTTATTCGCAATTTTATAGAGGTGTCGCTCATCAGACTGACGCAACCCTATAGCAGTCCTTTTTGAATGTGAAACCAGGGTCGCAGGGCATAGCCCCGTTGTGGGTTTCTCCCCTCTCCCGTTCTTGGAGAGGGGCAGGGGG
>JAUQVQ010000208.1:0-3868 GCA_039794725.1 Gloeomargarita sp. HHBFW_bins_162 | reverse complement strand
CCCTATATAACACCTCACAATTGGGATGATTCTTGAGAACGGTTGTTTTGCAGTGTACTGCCAATGCCCTGCAAAATTCCCCGCCCAATCAGTCCCAAACCCCGCCCAATGATCCGGGTTAACAAATAGGCACTGGTTCGCCCTATATAGTTGGCAATTGCTCGCAATATGGGGGCAATGGCATCTTGAAATTCGAGCCAAAGGGTCACCAGCCAGGGAATGCCCTTGAGTTGGGCAAGTTCGGCGGTGCGACCGGCATAGACGGGGTAGAGGACAATGGCCTGATTTTGAATCCGCAACAGTTGATAACGACTTTCAAAGATGGCACGGGGTTCGTCCCAATACTTCTGCCAGCGATAGCGTTGGGACAGTTGGTTACGCAGACGTTCGGTTTCCCGGGTGGAAATGAGATTGCGCCGGTAAAACCGTTGTTTGACCGATTCGTGGTGGGGGAAACAATTCACCAGGGGTTGCACGACGGCATTGGCAATTTGGAGGACGAGATTTTCCAGTAAAACGGCGGCATGGTCGGCGGCAATTTGACTGTTGGCAGCGTAGAGAACTCCATCAATTTGTAGAGGACTTTGGAATAAGTGGTAGTTCAATAAATCGTTCACTAAGGGGATTTTGTCTAAAATTAATGCCCGCACCGTGGCGTATTGCGCCAGCAGAGTGTCCAGAACATCCTGTCCGTCAATGGTGTAATAACGCCCGACAAAATCGGTGAGGGATTCCTGCCACAGCCGTTGCACCAAGTCGGAGCAACGGGTCGCCAATTCCTCAGGGGTAATCCGGGCTTCAATCAACTCGGCAAGCAGGGCTTCCCAGCGGGTGAGGATGGTATTCCACAGTTCCCGCTGTTTTTCAAACCTCAGCAGGTCGGTTTCCAGCAAGAGGCCGCTGGTGTTGGTCAGGGGTTGGTTGAATTCTTGTCGTACCCGGTTCAAGCGTTCCCCACTGGGCAGGGCGGGGGGGGGATGGGTGATGGTGGGGGGGGGAGCCAGTACGGGGCCGGGTCGCCAGAGCCACGTTAGTAATCGGCGGGCGGCTTGCAATTCCCGTTGGCGGCCTTGGATGAGCTGCTGTTCTAACCAGGGGCGGGGGCGTTGGCGCCACTGATAACACTGGAGTAGGGCGGCTTCAATTTGTTCTAAACCTTGTTGGTACAACTGCGACCGCCAGGCGGGGGAGACCTGTTCCGGTTGGAGCCAGGGGGAATAGCCGTTCAGAATGGCCTGCATCCATTGCCAGAGCCGTACCGCCGGGGTCTGACGTTCCACGTAGGCGGCTAGGCCGAGTTGTTGATAACGCAGGAGTTGATCCCGGCTGACCGGTGGCCCCAGGGCGAGAATGGGCAGATGCGGATACCGGCGTTTCAAGGATTGACACAGGGGAATGTCCGCCAGTTCCAAATCCAGCACGAGGAGATTCACCAGGGGTTGGGGCTGTTGCAGTCGCTCATTGAGCAGGTTTTGCAAATCCCCCGGTTGGTCGCTGGTCACCACCTGGGCAAACCGTTGTTGCTCCAACCAGAGGGACAACCCCAAGCGCAAAATCGGTTCCCGACTGGCAATGAGAATGACCGGCAGGTCGGGGGCGGAGGGGCTATTCATGGACGACCCGACTTTCGCTTTTGGGCAAAGTAGGCTTCCAGCACCTGCAAGGTCATCGGCCCGGTCAAACTTCCCCCGCCGCCGCCGGAATTTTCCCCAAATGCGACTACCACCAGTTCCGGTTTATCCGCCGGGGCGTAGGCACCAAACCAGGTGTGACTTTTGCGGGGGGGGTCTTCCGCCGTGCCGCTTTTTCCGGCAATCGGGGGTAAATGGCTGACGTTTAACTTGGTGCCCGTCCCGCTTGTGACCACCTGCCGTAACCCCCGTTTGAGGATGTCCAGGGTCGTCGGGCTTAACCCGATGGGCGTGCGCCACTGGCTGGGACTGTCGCCGGGGGCTTGGTACAGATGGGGACGCACCCGATACCCCCCATTCGCCACCACTGCGAACATCACCGCCACCTGCAACGGGGAAGTCTGCATAAACCCCTGCCCGATGGACATATTCACCGTATCCCCAGCGTACCAGGGTTCTTTGAGGTTTTTCAGTTTCCAGGCCTCATCCGGAACCAGGCCTTTGGCTTCTTCAGCGGCCAATTCAATGCCGGTTTTTTCCCCAAACCCGTAGCGGCGAGACCATTCCGCAATCGGTTTTTCCTTCACCCCCAGAGCAATTTGGTAAAAAAATGTATCGCTACTCCAGGCCATCGCCCCGGTGAAATCCAGCGGCCCAAACCCCGCCCGGTTCCAATCCCAAAACTGAATCCCCCCCACCGTGATAAAGGGATAGGTGGGCAACACCGTGTTGGGATGGTAACGCCCCGATTCCAAGGCCGCTGTCGTGGTGACAATCTTAAACGTACTGGCGGGGGGATAACCCTGGAGTGCCCGGTTGACAAAGGGGAAACTGCGTTTTTGCAACTCCTGCCACTGTTGGGGGGTCACCCGCCCGGAAAAGATATTCGGGTCAAACCCCGGATAGCTGACCATCGCCCGCACCGCCCCATCCCTGGGGTCAATCGCCACCACCGCCCCCCGGCGAGTACCCAAGGCTTTGGCCGCCGCCTTTTGTAACTCTAAATCAATCGTCAAGGTCACATCCTGCCCCGCCACCGACGGTTTTTTGCCCAGGATGCGCAATACCTGCCCCCGGGCATCCACCTCCACCTGCTGCCCCCCCCATTCCCCTCGCAGACGGGACTCCAGAGCCGATTCAACGCCCATTTGCCCGATCACATCCCCCAGGCGGTAGTTCTCCTTGTGGCGGGCTTTGAGTTCTTTCTCGCTAATTTCCCCCGTATAGCCCAACACATGGGAGAACAGTTCCCCGTGCGGGTAATAGCGGATGGGTTCAGCGTTGAGAATCACCCCCGGCAGGACATCACTATGCTCCATCAGTGCCGTAATTTGCGCCGGGCCAATCCCCCGTGCCAACCGCAGGAGATAGGGAGAATAATACCCCGCCTGTTCCAGACGGGTTTGCATTTCCTTTTCGGGAATGTCTAATAGACGAGCCAGCGTCATTAGCGTTTTCTGCCAATCCTGGGGGCGTTGGGCAATCGGCCAGAGAAAAACCGAGTAGGACAAGCGACTCCCGGCCAATAGCCGCCCCTGCCGGTCAAAAATGCGCCCCCGATCCGGCGGTTTAGGAATCAAACGAATGCGATTGCTATCGGCCATCTGCTGGTGTTCGGAGCCTTTCACCAACTGCAAATAGGCCAAGCGACTGCCAATTCCCCCAAATAAGACCAGGGTAATCCCCGCAATCAGCACCACTGCCTGCTGTCCCCGGCCAATGCCTGGGTTTGCCCAGGGGGATTCCTTCAAACGGGTGGTTGACTGCCAGAGCACCATAGGTTTAATAAATCGGCGTATGTTACCACATCAATATCATAAAGATACCCTTGTCATGGTGCATTTCCCAGAGATATAGAACCCATTTGACATCTAATGTTGTGTCAGGCTATTGATTGAGCGTCAGAAGAAGTCCGATGGTCAGAACACCCAAATTACGGAGAACCAGAGACGGGGGCTGCGCCCCTGCGACCGCTAATCATAGATGAATTAATCGAGGTTCCCTGAAGCGAAAGAGAAGTTCTATTGCCAGAACACCCAAATTACGCAGAACCAGAGACGGGGGCTACGCCCCTGCGACCGCTAATCATGAATGAATTAATGGAGGTTCCCTGAAGCGAAAGAGAAGTTCTATTGCCAGAACACCCAAATTACGCAGAACCAGAGACGGGGGCTGCGCCCCGGCGACCGCAATTATGAATGAATTAATGGAGGTTCGCTGAAGCGAAAGAGAAGTTC
>JAUQVQ010000207.1:0-3872 GCA_039794725.1 Gloeomargarita sp. HHBFW_bins_162 | reverse complement strand
CGAGCAGTTCCCGAATAATTTTTAAGGCCGTCCGGTCGCTACGCCCCCGCTGAATCGGCACCCCCCCCAACCGGGAAAACAACCAACTCACCCACCGCCCCGCCCACAGCGGAATCCCTCGGTCGTAAACAAAATAGGTGTGCAATGGATAGGTTAACTTTACCCCCAACGACTGCGCCGCCTGGGGCACGGAACGGGATAGTACGTACAAAATCGTATAGGGGTCATCCAGGGTCGGATGGCGAAACGCCAGCAAAACCCGGGCTTGATTCTGTTGCACTTTTTGATACCAAGGCACCAGCGTCGCCGCCCCCTCCACCCGCACCTGGGTAATGTGCAACGACCACCGCATCCAGACGGGCAAAACCGCATGAATCACCCGGCAGACCCACACGCAATACCGGGGTGGGACAAACGGTAAACCGGGTTGTGCCCGTTGCATCTAAGCCCCCCGATAGCGCAGGAGCGTCCCTTGATTGCCCAGAATAAACCCCTGGTCGGGCGTGAAAAAGACTACTCGGTACAAATTGGCCGGAATTTTTTCCACTTCCTTATCCTGTTGCCAGGTTTTCCCGCCATCTGTACTCACATACAACGTGCCACTGCCGCCGGTCAGCCAAATTTCCTTGTCCGAGCGGTAGGCCATATCCAGTAGACCAATCCCCAAAAAGCCAACATTGCCCTCCGGCTGGATTGGCTCCGTCCAATTCCCCTCCTGCCCATCGGGATTAAACCGGAGCTCCCCCGCCTGACTCAGCATCCACAACCCCCCATCCGGGGTAAACCCCATGCTCTGCACCCGGCGAGAACTTTCCCGGTTGTGCTGTACCCAGGCCGCCTGCCCCGGCTCCCAAGTCGAATAAAAATTCCCCTTAGTAGAAACCGCCGTATATCGCCCCTGCTCATCCCGGTCTAAATCCCGAGCCGCCCCCAACGCCTGCTCCACCTGCGCCTGCCAAGTCCTCCCCCCATCACTGGTGCGGTAAATCGCCCCCAAATCCGTCGTCATTTCCGCCTGACCGGCTCCCAACGCCGTGATCGCCACCGGTGCCCCCGGCAATCGCTCATCTAAGGGAATCCGCATCCAGGTTTTGCCCCCATCGGTTGTATGCAGAAGCAACGGCGGTTTGCCGACTACCCAACCTTCCCCAGCCCGCATACTCACCGCCGTCAGCCGGTACAACCCCTCCCCCAAATCCAACGAGCGCAACTGCCAGGTCTTACCCCCATCCTGCGTCTCCAACAGGGTGGCATCGGTGCCCACCAACCAACCGTGTTGCCCATCCTCAGGGTCAAACGTAATGTCCATCAACGTCGCCGTCGTCGGCAAAGGCACCTGCTCCCAAGGATGCACCGTCAAAGCCGCTGGCCCCCGACTACACCCCAGCAAAAACACACAGCCAAGCACGGCCAACAGTCGTCCCCACCACCGCATCATTACTTCAACCCGTAAAAACTCATCAAAAACAAAAATCCTAACGCCAGCCCACCGAAAATTAACAAATTCTTTTGCCCCGGCGTCAAGGTATTCACCCCCAACCCATAACGATAGTTCTCCGGGAACCCCGCCACCTGCTTCGTGCCGATGTTGGCAAACGCCGTCTTTCTCGCCCCGCACACCGGACACCGCCAATCGGGAGCCAAGTCAGCAAAGGCTGTCCCCGGAGCAATCCCCCTGTCCGGCTGCCCCTTTTCCGGTTCATAGATATAACCGCAGGCACGACACTCGTATCGGGGCAATTCTGCCACTGCCGGTTCCGTCATAGACCTACCCAAACACCTTTTCTATTATGCCACAGGCCGATTGCTCCCCCTATTGTTAAGAAGTGTAAAAGGATTTAATATATATACAGATGTTAACCCGAACCACTGACAGACACTTATGAACCTGCCCCACTCCCCCTTAGTAAAATCGCTTCTAGAGCCACTTTTAGACGACTTTATGTACTGGTTCAGCCAGGCCCAGCAGATGCTCGAAGGTGAGAATCTGCCCTTTTTGGAACCCCAGCGGCGGCAAGCCCTCCAGGAGCAGATTACCCAAGCCCAAGCCGAGGTACAAGCCGCCCATGCCCTCTTGACCAGCACCGGTGTGGGCGTGGACACCACCATTTTGATGACCTGGCATCGGTTAGTTTTAGAATGTTGGCATCTGCGGCTCCAGACCCGTACCCATCCACATCCTTAGTCCACCTATCGGGAAATCCGGCCATGATGATTTTACATTTATTGTACGTTGTCCTGTTCACCATCTTGGCGGCTCTGGCTCTGGGAAATTTGTTGCGGAGTCTGATGCGCCTCAGTTTAGAATCCCAATATCCCCGGCAAAACCCCATTCCGCACCCGGAACTTTTGGATCGTGACGGCAATCCAGTGGACGAACCGCTCTTAGTTGTGCGCAGTGTCAATTTAGACGAAGCCCGCCAGCAGTTGGATAAACTCTACGGGGAAGATTTGGAATCATAAGTACAAAATACCAAAGCAACGCCGAACCACCACAGGATTTGTATCTGGGGACGAAACCAAAGGGTGTCCACCAACCCATGCGTCATGGTGCCTACCAGCCCGGCCAGAATGCCCATGAGCAGGAAGGTTTGGGGAACGGGTTTGCGCATCCAAGCCGATAAATTGACCCAACTGCGGCGCACAATCGTGGCCGTCAAGGCGAGAAAAGCCGCCAGCCCCAGCAGACCCGATTCCACCGCTACCTCCAACGGCACGGAATAGGCGCCCAGGGCATTGAAGTTAGGACGTTGGTACAAGGGATAAATCAGATTAAACGCCCGATTTCCCGGCCCGATGCCCAACCAGGGGTGATCTCGGATCATCGCCACCACCGCCGCCCAGACATTGATCCGAAAATTATTACTACTGTCAGCTCGTCCCGCAAAAATACTCACAAATCTCAGGCGCAAGCGTTCTGAACGTCCTAACAGAGCCACAACCATCACCAGCACTAATCCGGCTCCTACCCACAGGAGTACCCGTTGCCACCAGGGACGATGCCCCGACCACTGCCACCAGCCCCAACCCACCATCAGGGCAAAACTCCCATAGACCGCTACCAAGCCCAGCCAGCCCCCCCGACTGCCGGTGAGGATCAGGCAACTGGTGAGCACCACGACCAGCGTTAGCGCCAGTAGCCGTTGTGCCCACGTCCGCCAGGCGAGCAGACAGCCCAAACTCATGCCTACGCCCGGCAGGAGATAGGCCGCCAATACGTTGGGATTTTTCAAAAAGCTATACACCCGGGTCGTGCCCGCCAGGGGGGATTCCGGGTCAATCCAGGTCGCCAGGGCTTCCGCACCAAAAAACCATTGACGCAGACCCACCGCCGCCACCACCAGAGCCACCAATAAGTACACAATCATTAAGCCATTGCCCCAGCGGCGCACGCCCCGCACCAGCACCCCCAAGGCACCCAGATACAAACTCGCCTTGACCCACCCCGTGAGCGCCGCCAGCTTGACCGGGGAAAAGGCCGTCGCCAGGGTCACCATCACCCAGTACAGCAACGCCGTCCCCCAAACACCAGCCGGGGGTTCCACCAGCAACAAAACCAGCCACCAAGCCACCCCTCCCACCAGCAGGAGGCCAAGTTGGTCATTATCCAAAAACGGCAACGCCAGGAGCACCACCGCCACCCAGCCCGCCGTCAGGGCATCTCGCCATTGCCCCAGCCGACTCCCCGCTAACCAAGCGGCACCGCCACCCCACCACCGGGTGAGCCAACTGTTGGTCAACCAGGGCGCCGGGAACATCAGGCTCGCCGGATTTGTTTCGCCATATCCAAAAACGAGTTCATATTCGGGCCAGGCCGCCGCCGGTTGGTCAAATCGGGGGAACCCGAACTAAACACCAGCGTGGGCGTTGTC
>JAUQVQ010000206.1:0-3875 GCA_039794725.1 Gloeomargarita sp. HHBFW_bins_162 | reverse complement strand
TAAGATTATCTCTAAGTCTTTGCAGATGTTGGATATTACCATTGCTCTGTTTGCTAAGTTGAGGGTAAATGGCAACATTAATCTACTGCGTAATTGGCGGTTATCATTACTAACTTGAAACTCTCCTGTGGGAAGTGGAACCGGATGTGTTACTAGGGCGAGTGGGCACGTTGCCGTTAGCAGTCCTAGCCGGACGAGGAAAGAAAGAAATCTTATTACAAACGGTGGCGCAAAGGATTGATGCATTGGACAGTCGCACCGAGCGGGCCGAAATCACAGCGGCGACCTACGTTCTGTCGGGATTAGCCTTGAGTGATAATGTAATCAAACGGATATTAAGGAGCGAGATGATGCGGGAATCAGTGACGTTTCAAGCCATCCTCGAAGAAGGGGAACAAAAAGGACGACAACAAGGGTTACAACTCGGACGACAACAAGGGCTACAACTCGGACGATACGAAGGGGAATTGCAGGGGAAACGCCGCACCATTCTCCGTCTGCTTAATCATAAATTCGGCACAATTGCACCGGATATTTGGGCACAGGTGGAACAATTATCTGCCCTGCAATTAGAAGATTTGGCGGAAGCTATTTTAGATATGCAGTCTTTAACTGATTTAGAACAGTGGTTGGCGGGAATAATCTAATCTATCCTCACCTATAGCAATCCTAAAAGTTCGAGAACAAAGAAGCGAGAAAGAACCAAATACGGGGGCAACGCCCCTGTGACCCTTGGTGCCAATTCAAAAGGGATTGCTATATCAATTAAGATGTTATCAAGAGTACCTCGCTTTATTCAATCGGGAAAAGAATTTCTCCGTTAGAATCCAGAAATTATGGAAAACCAGAGACGGGGGGTGCCTCTTGGAACCGCTAACTACCAATTTTTAGAGGTGCCCTGATATGACACCCGGCAAACGCAATCCCCATCTGACTCTGATTACAGGGCCAAGTCGTTCCGGGAAAAGTCGCTGGGCCGAATACCTTACCCGTCATTTCAGTACCCCTGTTATCTATGTTGCCACCGGTATCCCGAACCCAGAAGATGCAGAATGGCAAGAACGTATTCGCCAACACCAACAGCGTCGTCCTCCCAGTTGGCAAACCCTGGAACCCCCACTAGATTTGGTTGATTTATGCGCACATCCCCCTCGGAATGCCACGTTATTAATAGATTCGTTAGGAACTTGGGTTGCCCAGTTTTTAGAGTTAGATGATTCTGCATGGCGAACCATACAAACCCGGTTATTAACCCCCTTAAAAAATATCCAAACTCCCGTTATTTTTGTCGCAGAAGAAGTGGGTTGGGGAGTTGTACCGAGCTATCCATCGGGACGCTTATTTCGGGATCGCTTGGGAGAATTGGTGCAGGAAATTGGTGCCCTTGCCGGTCATGTTTACTTAGTCACTGGCGGCTGGGCGTTGAATCTCACTCAACTGGGGGAATCGGTGCCTAAATCGGTGTTTCCGGATTCTGTACCCCCTTCATAATTCGGGAAAGTTCGGTTTTTTCATCCACCATTACCCGCGTCGGTGAGCCACTAATAATCCGTTCCAAATTGCGGAAGGAATCCCGAATGTCTGGCCCTTGATTAGTGATCACATATTCGCGAATCCCTTTATCGTGCCACGACCCCCGCATTTTGAATACATTAATCGCCCGAGAAATTTCCCCCCGAATTTCCACGTATTGCAGAAGTAAAATCGTATCAGTAATGGTAGAAATATGGGATTCTGTAATCGAATGAGAACCCAAGAACTGGTCTAGTGTATTGGTAAAAAAGCCGGTAATTTCCTGTTGTTTGGCAAACCCTGTTACCCCAATTACAAACTGACGAAAGGCATTATTACTCACCCCTCGTGCCAAGGCCGATAGGGAATCAATCGCAAAACAAGAAGGCCGAAAATTCGCAATTTCAGTCCGCACAATCTGCATGTGGTCTTCTAAACCTGTGGATTCCGGGTAGGCGCAAATAATTTTGAGTAAACCTTGACGTTCAAACCGCTCAAAATCCACCCCCCACGACGACGCATTGCGAGACAATTGTGCCCGTGACTCCTCATAGGCAAACAAAATCGCCCGTTCGCCCCGTTGACAGGCATTTTCCAAAAATCGGCTGACTAAGAGCGTTTTGCCTGTCCCGGTTGCCCCCGTCGCCAAAATAATCGAATCCTTGAAAAAGCCACCGCCGCACATCTCATCCAGGGTGGGAATCCCCGACGAAACCCGCACATTGGAGGAACGTTGCGTGAGTTGCATAGCTCCCAAAGGAAAGATATTGACCCCTTCTTGACTAATCGTAAAGGGATATTCGCCCTTCATGTGCGTCGTGCCCCGCAATTTGAGAATTTCTAACGTGCGATGGCGGCGTTCCATTTCCAATACATTCCGTAAAATCACCACATTATCCGAGACAAACTCTTCCACATCAAAACGAGCAATCGGACCGTATTCTTCAATGCGTTCAGTAGTCATCACGGTCGTGACTTGTAACTTCTTGAGGCGAGCCACCATGATAAACAATTCATTGCGGATCATGGACACCCCATTATTGCCACTGTATTGCTGAAAGATGGCCGTTACTGAGTCAATGGAGACCCGCTTGGCTTTGAATTTTTCCACCGCATATTCAATCCGGGCAATCAATCCTGACAAGTCAAAATCGCCAATGATTTGCTGACCTTCCGGTTCTGGAGACGCATCTAAAATAAACAGTTTTCCCTGGTCAATCAAGGCTTGCAAATTCCACCCAAAACTAAGCGCATTTTTGATAATATCTTCAGGGGATTCTTCAAAGGTGACAAAAATACCCGGCTCATCAAAATGAATAATGCCATTGTAGAGAAATTGCATGGCAAAAATGGTTTTCCCGGTTCCCGATGTACCGCTGACAATGGTGCAACGCCCCGCAGGCAAGCCCCCGTGACTCACCTCATCAAATCCTTCGATTAATGTGCGAATTTTTTGGACACCCGTTGGAGTTCCGCCGGACATAGCTATCCTAATGACTCATCTTCCACCAATTCATCATACAAGAGGTCTAGCCCAATTAATACCTTTTCCCGATCCGATAAGTCGCCGATAATCCGCCGCACCGGTGGGGGCAGAATCCGAGCGAGGGTGGGAGTGGCCAGAATTTTATCCTCTTCGGCAAGGCGGGGGTTGGCTAAAATATCAATGACTTTCAGCGTGTAAACTCCCTTAAATTCGGTCGCCAGAATATCTCGTAAGGTCGCCAATGCCCGTACTGAATTTGGGGTATTACCTGCTACATAGAGCTTGAGAATATACACTTTTTTGGTGGTGCGGTTCATGTTTCTCCCCCCGACAGTTCAGCACGGCGATAGCGTTCACACAAATGCGCAATCACATCTATTAAGGTTAACCGATAATCCAGGACAATTTCTTCACTGCGGCCTTCCAATTTTAATTGTTTGGCAATTTCATCCATAAACTGCATGTGCATCCCCAATATTTCCGAAACGGGTAGATTGAGCATATAGGCTAAATAGGTAAATTGGGCAATCCGTTCGTGCAAATCGGGAGCATCCCGAAAATATAATAAGATAATTTGATAATACAGGGGTTGTAATCGCTTTAACCACTCCTGCCGCTGTTCCAAGGTTAATTTGCCCCAGAACTGCTGTGGGTCACGTTCAAGGGGAGCAGAAAAGTAGCTACAGGTGCTAGCCGGGGCGAAATCCATAGATCAAAGGTAGCATTCTTAGCGGGGATCAACCAAAACGATATGCGGTTTAAGTGCCTGTTCCCCAATTTGCTGAGCAATCCCCAAAAACTCTCCTTGCTCATCATACACCCGCCACCAAGGAGATGAACCGATCGCCCCCGTGCAGATTTGCCCCTGGCACCAGGC
>JAUQVQ010000205.1:0-3886 GCA_039794725.1 Gloeomargarita sp. HHBFW_bins_162 | reverse complement strand
CGACCGCTCGTTTTGGATGAAAGGAGGTTCCCTCTATTTATTCAAATGGGCAGAGAATTTCTGAGTGAGAATGCCGAAATTACAGAGAACCAAAGGCGGGGGTTGCGCCCCTGCGACCGCTCGTTTTGGATGAAAGGAGGTTCCCTAATGCTTCAAGCAGACAAAGCATTAACTCGCCAGAGCATGGTTTAACCACCCCACCAACGCCCGTCGCAATGTATCCAACCCAATCCGTTCCCGGGCGGCAATGTACAGCGCATGGGGGTACATCTGTTGCGCTTGGCGTAACGTTTCACTATCCACTTGGTCTAACTTATTGAAGACCATCCAGGTAGGGGGAGGCACGGGGGACATTTGCGCCAGACAAGCCTTGACGGCCTGAATTTGCGCTTGCCAATCGGGATGGGATAAATCCACCACATGGAGCAACAAATCGGCTTCGGTCAATTCTTCTAACGTAGCTCGAAAGGCATCCCACAAGGGCGGGGGCAAATTCTCAATAAATCCCACCGTATCCGTCAAGACAATCGGTTGCGGGTCTGCGGATAAAACCAACCGGCGGCTGGTCGGGTCAAGAGTGGCAAACACTTGATTGGAGGCATAGACCTCGGCACGGGTGAGAGCGTTAAACAGGGTAGATTTACCCGCATTGGTATAACCCACTAAGCCGACGGTAGGCACATCCCGCTTTTGCCGTTGTTGCCGCAGGCGACTGCGATGTTGCCGCAACTGCTCCACCTGTTTCTGGAGATGGGCGATCCGCCGCTGAATCGTCCGCCGTTCCGTTTCTAAACGGGTTTCCCCCGGCCCTCGGGTGCCAATACCGCCCCCCAATCGAGAAAGAGCTTGCCCTTGGCCGGTCAAGCGGGTTAAACGGTACTGCAACTGCGCTAATTCCACCTGCAACTTACCGGCTTGGGAACGGGCACGCTGGGCAAAAATATCCAAAATCAATTCCGTGCGATCCACCACCCGCATTTCTAATTCCCGTTCTAAATTCCGCACCTGCGCCGGGGATAAATCGCCGTTAAACACCACCACATTCACCCCCTGGAGCCGCCCGGCTCGCCGCACTTCCTGGATTTTCCCCGCCCCTAAGCCCTGAGGAACGGCTCGCATTTGCACCACCGTATCGGCCACTGCGGCGCCCGCACTGGTGATGAGCAATTCCATTTCCTGCAACCCCGCCTGGAAGGTGGGTACATCCATCGTCGGCGGCCGAGTCCCCACCAAAATCACCCGCTGGGTTTCCGAGGACGTGGGGGTTAGGGGATGACGTTCCTGCTCCGCCTGTTGCAGGTGGCTGAGCCAATCCTGGTGCGCCAATTCCGGCAGGGGCAATCGCTCGGACAAGACCCAGGTGGTTGCCCCTGGATAGGCCCAATAAGCGTGCTGATAATGGACTGTTACCAGGGCATCCCAACGCTGTTCCATCAGGGTGGTTAAATCCCCGCTACTCGGTGCATCCGGGGATAACCGGGTACTCAGACACCGCCACCCGGACAACCGCCCCGCCCCGTAGCGAGGCAGTTCATACAAGGGCACCCGCGTCGTTTCCGGGGTTCCCACCGCTACCCGCACCACCTGCCCCCGCCGATTCACATACACACACAGGGGAGCTTCTATCGTCGTCGTAATTTGCCACAACCGTTGTCCCAGTTCCGGGGTAATCAACACATCCTGAGCCAAGCGTACCCGATACAACCGTTGCAATTGCCGCAACTGCGCTGGTTTCAAGCCCCGAAGTTCACCGTACAGACCCGTTCCTGCCAAAGGCCAACGCACGCCAAAGGGTTTAGATAATAAAATAACCAATACGGGGGGTCAGAGCAAGCGACCCTACCCCAGCATTGCCTGATTTCGCCATGATTACGCCCCCCTTGAGTGCAGAATTTGTTAATCTTTGCCAAAAACAGGTGGATATGCTGGGGCATTTGTTCCAGGTTTCCCGCTGTACACTTTACTTACGGCAACCGGCAGAGGACTGGTCGTTTATCCCGGTGGCAACCTATCCTCAAACCCAGGCGGCTCTGCCCGGAGGTTCCTGGTTGACCCATACCAAACCGGAACAGTTGGTTCTGCCGTTGGTGCAGGGGGAAGTCCTGCTGGGCTTGTTGGTGTTGCTCCGTCCGGGGATGCTCTGGAGCAGTTGGGAACAGGAGCAATTGCAACGGGCGGCGCAGGCGTTGGTGGCGGCGTGGGGGTTGGAACAACAACGGCAGGAGTGGCAAACCCGCACCGAAAAGTTGCTCACCCATCAGACCCAAACCCAGGAATTGTTAGCCACCGTTTTGCACCAACTGCGTAGCCCCCTGAGTGCGCTGAAAACCTTTGCCAAATTGCTCCGCAAGCGATGGCAATCGGCCAGAGACCAGGAGGTGATTACCGGGATGCTGGCGCAGACGGAACGGATTGAAGAACTGTTGACCCGTCTGGAACCCACCGCCCCGCAACCCCTTCTGCCCGGGGGCACAGTCCCCCTGCTGTTGCCCGGATTAACCCAAGAACCCGTAGCGATTGCCGAGGTGGTGAACCCGTTAATGACGGCGGCGCAGGTGACAGCGCAGGAGCGGGGGTTAACCCTGGTGGCTGAACCGATTCCCCCGGATTTAACCGCCCAAGCCGATGCCCAAGCCCTGCGGGAAGTGGTGAGCAATTTGCTGGATAACAGCCTCAAATACACGCCCCCCGGCGGTCGGATCGAGGTGGGGGCGCAGGCAACCCCGGCGGGCGTGGTGATTTGGGTGGCGGATGATGGGCCGGGGATTCCCCCCGAAGAGCAAGAGAAGGTCTTTGAACGGTATTACCGGGGCAAACAAACTGCAGACACCACGCCCGGCAACGGGTTGGGGTTAGCGGTGGTGCAGGAATTGGTGCAACAAATGGGCGGACGGGTCGTGTTAATCAGCCCCCCGGGTACCCGCCTGGAGGTGTGGTTGCCTAACGCCGGTCAAAATTGAATTTGCGGGGACGAGCGGGTTTCTCTTTGTCCAAAACCGGGCGTTCCGGGCGGTCGGGTCGCTCCGCACGTTCCGGGCGGTCGCCACGAGCGGCTTGTTCCGCTTCGGCGGCTTTGCGGGCTTCCCGTGCCTGGGCAATTTTATCCAGGACTTCCTGGGGCACTTTCTCCAACAGCAGGGCGGGCAGGGCGTACAGTTCATCCCCCCAGGCTTTGCGGCAACTCAGGGTTGCCATCGGTTGACCGTTGGATTTGATGTAGAGGGATTTGACGGTGAAAATAAATTTGGCTCCCTTTTCATTGCGGAACCACACCGGGTCACCTTCTTGAATACCCAGTTGCTCAAGGGAAAGCTCTTTTTTTGGCATGGAGGGCGGACTCCCAAATGGCAGGCAGACGTAAAGATTTTAACTGTACAGCATTTTAGCCGACTTTTCTGTTTAAAATTATGGCACTTTGGAAACAAGCACTCCCAAAAATCAGGTCATGGGTGAACAAACGGACGCTTTCGTGGCTGAATTGCTGACCCAGGCGCACCGGGCGGGGGCAACGGCGGTACAGGTGCAAGTGGAAGCGCAGACATCCCAACCGGTAAATTTTGAGGCCAACCGGCTCAAATCCATCGAACGCACCCAAGGGGAAACTCTAGCTCTGTGGGTGTGGCGGGACGGCCGACCGGGGGTGGCGGTAGCGTCCGGGCCGGTTTCCGCCACCGAACTGGTCGCCAAAGCCCTGGCCGTTGCGGAATTGCAATCCCCCGAACCCGTCTCCTTACAACCCGGTGGCGTGCGGCAGTTTAGCGAGACATTTCCCCCGTTCACCCCAACGGATTTGATTCCCTGGGGTCAGGAAATGATTGAACGGGTGCGGCAGGAATTTCCCGAAGTGCTGTGCCAAGGGGGGCTGAGTTGGGGCGAATCCTTGACC
>JAUQVQ010000204.1:0-3948 GCA_039794725.1 Gloeomargarita sp. HHBFW_bins_162 | reverse complement strand
CCGGCGGTGACTTCCGCCGTTTCCCCCAGCATCCGAATCACCTGGGTACGGACTTTAGACAGGTCAACGCCCAAATTTTCCAACACCCGGGCGGCCACACCCTCGCCTTCCCGGATTAACCCCAACAGCAGGTGTTCCGTGCCAATGTAATTGTGTCCCAACTGACGGGCTTCTTCCAGGGATAGTTCTAAAACCCGTTTTGCCCGGGGCGTAAAGGGAATTTCCACCGCCACAAAGCCGGAACCCCGCCCGATAATTTTTTCTACCTCAATCCGGGCATCTTTGAGGTTGACCCCCATGGATTTAAGTACTTTGGCGGCTACCCCGGTGCCTTCCCCGATCAGCCCCAATAAAATTTGTTCCGTGCCCACAAAGTTATGCCCCAGGCGACGAGCCTCTTCCTGGGCGAGCATGATGACTTTGATGGCCTTTTCTGTGAAACGTTCAAACATATTCTTCCCCGCCCTGAGCCGGTTGTGCAGATGATACTATCGTAACCTGTTCTGCAGGGGATTGGTGGCGGATAACCGACCTATTGACCCACAGACAGGAGTTTAGGGGGATTTTTGTAACAAGGTTGACTGTTAGGCATTGTACCACCCCCAGACGACCCGCCCCAAAGGGTTAACTGCGCGCCGCCACCCCCAGGGAACGGAACAAAATCGCCGGGGTCAACACGCCCCCGCCCACCCACTCCCGTTCCTGACTCAGAGCCTGAATGGGAGCCTCAAACACACTGCCTGCCACCATCGTATTTTTCACCCGCCCGACAATCTCGCCGTTGACCACCCGGTAGCCCAAATCCAGATTCACGGAAAATTCCCCCGCCAACTGGTTGGACTGCCCCGCCCCCAACACCTGATCCACAATGATGCCCTCCCCTAGTTGCGCCACCAAATCCGCATAGGGAACCGTACCCGGCGCCAGGCACACGTTCACCAATTCCGGCCCCGGTCGGGACAAGCCGCTCCGGTAGCCATTCCCGGTTGACGCCGCTCCCGCCCGCCGTGCCCAGGTTTTGTCCCAATAAAAGCCCTGCACCACCCCGTGGTCAATCAAGGTTTGGGGCTGGGTGGGGGTACATTCATCGTCAAAGCGACGGGCATTCACGCCCAACGTGGGGTCTTCCGTGAGGGTCAAGTGCGGGTCAAACACCCGTTGTCCCACCTTGTCCGCCAGCGGGGTCGCCTTTTGTACCACCGCTTGGCCTGATAACAGGGATTCAAATAACCCCGCCAACACACTTGCCACCGCTCTCGGGGTAAATAAAACCGGAATTTGGCCGCCGGTAATCGTCGTGGTCGTTTCCGCCCAAGTGTATTTTTGCATCACATCGTTGAGCAAACGGTCGTAATTGGGGGGGGAGCCATCGGTGACTTCATAGCTGTAAATTTGCAAAAAATCTTCCCCCCGCACTAAATTGCCCCCGATGCTGGCACTCAGGGATTGGCGTTGGTAATGGGCGGATGCCCCCGCATGGGTGAGGATTTGCACCTCGCTAAACCCGGGATTAAACCCCACATCCACCAAAATGTCCGGGTTATAGGCATGCAGTTGCTCGATTAACTCTTTGCCAATGGCGACCAATTCTTCCGTCGTCGGGAGCGTGACCGGGGGGTGCAGGTCGGCCAACTCCTGCGCCGAGGCAAACTCAATCTCCGCCGGGTCGCCAATGGTGGCCGTTGCCAAGGCCGCATTCACAACATCATCCAAGCGGGTCAAATCGGTACTGGCGGCAAACCCCAACCGACCCTCCCGAATCACCCGCACGGCCACGCCTTCCACCGCTTTGGTGGACAGGGACTTGAGGCGGTTATTTTCAAACTGCACCGGCTGGCTCTGCGTCCGCAGGTAATACACTTCGACGCCCTCGGCCTGGGGACGCGCCAAATCCAGAATCGTGCCAAGCGCCGGATGATACATGGAAAATTCCTGAAAAATAGCTGACCTATCCTAGCGTAGCGGATCAGACTGCGGGGCAAGCATCACTCCCCCAACGGTGACCAAGGGACTGGAATGCTTGCCAAGCAAACAGGATGCCCCATGAATTTTTGCTACAGTTGCCCCACCGTTGTTGCTAACTCATAGTCGTTATGAGTATGATTTAGATCAGGATGAATTCAAAAGGTGTCCTATGCAGATTATGGAGTTGCCTTTAGCCCAGATTCGGCGGCCTTTGCCCCGGCGGACTGACCCGGTGAAAGTTCAACAACTGATGGTGTCCATCGCCGCCATTGGTCAACAGGAACCGATAGAGGTGTTGGAGGTGGATGGTCGGTACTATGGGTTTTCCGGTTGTCATCGCTACGAGGCCATGCAGCGGTTGGGCTGTCCCACGATTCGTTGTCGAGTGCGGCGGGCGACTCCAGACGTTCTGCGGCTCCATCTGGCCTGATACCATCGAGAGATGAGCGACCCGATATTGGCTAATTGCCTAGAAAATTCCGTTGTTTTTATTAAGGAGTAAAACCATGCCTACCCAAGTAAAACCCACCTTGTATCCGACCCGGTTGGATTTGCCTGCCGAGGTTCGCGCTCAAGTGATTGCCATTCTGAATCAAGCTCTGGCGAATACCTTTGACCTGTATAGCCAGACCAAGCAAGCCCATTGGAATGTGAAAGGGTCGGATTTTTACGCCCTGCATGAACTCTTTGACGAGATGGCTGGGGAACTGCTGGGTTATGTGGATGAACTGGCCGAGCGGGTGACGGCTCTGGCAGGGGTGGCTTTGGGAACTGTGCGGACGGTGGCACAGACCTCCCAGTTGGCGGAGTATCCGCTGGATGCAGTTACCGGCAAAGACCATTTGATGGCGCTGGCGGATCGCTATGCCCAGTATGCCAAGTTCGTCCGGCAGGCGATTGACCAGACTACTGAATTGGGGGATGCGGACACGGCGGATTTGTTTACCGGCATTTCCCGTATGGCAGATAAACGCCTGTGGTTCTTGGAAGCCCATTTGCACGGTTAACGCTGAGCCGAGAAGCGGGTTACCCAGGTCGGGTAGCCCGTTTTTTTGGGGGGGTGTCGGAAAAAGTTATAAAGTAATTTGGGGACAAACCAAATTAACCACCATGACACGATTGATCGGCTGGGTGTTGGTGCTCTTGTTGATGTGGGGTGGGTTGTGCCAACCCGGTTGGGCGGGGTTACAGGATGACCGTTTTGATGGCAATATCTTTGCGTTGTATGCGGGCAATGGCTCCCTCGTGCCGCCCCGGGTGACCCTGAAAGAGGCATTGGCCACCCCGGAACGTCCGGCGATGCTGGTGTATTACCTGGATGACAGCCGAGATTGTAAAGTTTTTGCCAGTACAGTATCTCAGGTGCAACGCTTTTATGGGCGGGCGATTGACATTATCCCCATCAGCGTAGATAGTTTGTTGCCGACGGCTAATCCTGACCCCACCAGCCCGATGACCTACTACCGGGGACGAGTGCCGCAAGTGGTGTTAATTGCCGGAAAAGAGGGAGAAAACCAGATTCTTTTGGATGAAATCGGGCAAGTTCCCTTCAATCGTTTGGATGAAACTTTAGCGAATTGGTTTGGGATTCCGCCCCGACAACCTGTGCCCGTTGCGCCTCGGCAATTTAACGAAGTCAATGTGGAATTAGCACCGTCATAACGAGGTGAGGGGATGAATGTTGTCCGCACGTGGGCGATCGGTAAACACGTCTTTTTAGAACTTTTGCGGGAACGTCTGCTGTATTTAGCCGGATTGTACGCCATTGGGTTGGTGGCAGGGGGGGCGTTAATTACGGAAGTGGCGGCGGCAACGGAAAATAAAATTATTACCGATTTTGGTCTGGCTATGATGTTGGTTTTTGGGTTGGTGATTGTGATTTTTACCACCCCCAATTTACTGGCAAGAGAGGTCGAAAAACGGACGATTTTTATTGTAATTGCTAAACCGATTAGCCGCTTAGAATTAGTCGTCGGGAAACAC
>JAUQVQ010000203.1:0-3949 GCA_039794725.1 Gloeomargarita sp. HHBFW_bins_162 | reverse complement strand
AGCTGACCCCAGTGCCGATGTGGACGGTGCCGATGCCGCCGATAAAATTGCCATTCTGGCGACCCTGGCGTTCGGGGTGCAGGTGAGTCGGGAAGCGGTGTACTGCGAGGGGATTGGCGGCATTCAGCCAGTGGATTTGCGCTACGCAGAACGGCTGGGGTTTCAGGTGAAATTGCTGGCGCTCGCCCAACGCCAGGGGGAATTTCTGGACATTCGGGTGCATCCCACCTTGATTAGCCAAGACCATCCCCTCGCCAGCGTCCAGGGGGTGCAAAATGCCATCGTATTGGGCGGTGAACCCCTGGGGGAAGTCATGTTGCAAGGGCCTGGAGCCGGAGCGGGCCCCACCGCCAGTGCCGTGGTGGGGGATGTGGTGAACGTGGCGGCCACCCTGCGCGCCGATTCGGGCTACCACCCCCTGTTGGGTTCCCAGTCCACCCGTCCCATCCCGCAACTGCCGATGGATGAGGTGCAAACTCGGTTTTATACCCGGGTGCTGACCCAGGACCAACCGGGGGTGATTGGGCAACTCGGCACCTGTTTTGGGCGGCATGGGGTGAGCTTGGAATCCATCGTGCAGATCGGTATTCATGAACAATTGGCCGAAATCGTCGTCGTCACCCATCAGGTGCGGGAGGGGAATTTTTGGTTGGCTCTGGAGGAAATCCGCCAGTTTCCCGCCGTGTCCGCCATTCCTACCGTTCTCCGAGTGTGGTCGTGAATGACCCCCAACTGCGGGCGATTGAACAGTCCGTGCGTGCCGCCGTTGCGAGCCGCCAAGGGGATGCGGTGGCCTTGCTCGCTGTACTGCGTTTGCTGGAAGCCCTGCACCGGGAAATCGAAACCGGGCCGTTTGCCGCCGCCTTACCCCAAACCCGCCGGGATTTGTACAATCTTTTGCTGGACATCGAAGCCCAGGGGGGCTGGCCGTACATCTACCGCCGCAGTTTAGAAAGTTTGCTCACCTATCTTCACAAAACCGAGGTGGAACCCGACGACCCTGCCGCCACTCCCGACAGCTAAATTTCATGGTGATTAGCCGTCGCAGGGGGGCAGTTCTCCGTAATTCGGGCGTTCTGGCAAGAGAATTTTCCCTTAGCTTGAATAATATGTGAGGCGCCCTTCAGAAATTTTTACCAATTTTGGTTTGTCCAGTACCCGTTTTGGGAAAAATAGCGATAAACTGATGCCATAATCCCGTGCCTGTTCACCATCACCCAAGCGAGCGTGGTCATGTTACCGGAACAACAGCAAAAAATCTTGGTGTACTTCATCGAGGAGGCCAAAGAACACCTCCAAACCTTGGAACAGGGGTTGATGAACCTCCAGGCTAATGCCCACGACAGCGAGATGGTAAACGAAATGTTCCGAGCCGCCCATTCCATCAAAGGGGGAGCGGCCATGTTGGGGTTTGACAGCATTCGCCGCACCGCCCACCGCCTAGAAGACTGTCTGAAAGTGGTCAAAGAACAACCCAACACCCCCATTGACCAGGAATCGGAGGACTTATTTTTGCGGGGCTTTGAAACCCTGGAAGAACTAATCCGCTATCTGGAGCAGGGCAATCTCACCGAAGAAGTCGGGCAAACCGCCTTTCAGCAAGCCGAACCCGTTTTTGGGTTGTTGCAGCAACGACTGACCGGGGAAACCATAGCGGTGGACACCAAACCCGCCGTACCTGCCAACTTCTCCGCCCAAGTATTGCAGATATTGCGCCAGATGTTGGAATTGATCAAGCAAGGGGCGACCCCCGAACGCACCCAGCAAGTCGCCGCCCTCTGTGGACGGCTGGGCACCCTCGCTCCGGGCGTAACCCCCTGGCAAACCCTCACCCAGACGGCTCAGAAAGCCGTGACCAACTCCCGGGTTCCCTTGGCGAAAATGGCGAACCTGCTGTTGAGCGAACTCAAGCAGGGCAGTGAACTGGTTCAACAGGGCAAAGCCCAACAGGTTGCCCCCAGCCCGACTCTGTGCAATTTGGCGGGGGTGGATGCGGCGGCGGTGACTGCAACCGCTCCTGCCCCGGCGGCACTCAAACAAATCACCATCCCGGTCGAGCCTCGGGAAGCGGCTAAACTCCTGATTGCCAACTTTGAACCCGCCCAGCTTACCGCTCTGGCCAAGCTGTTGGTACAAGCCTTGAAACGTCCTGCCTGATGTCCCGCAAGATTCTGATTGTGGATGACGAACCCCACATCCGGTTGCTGTTAGAACAAACCCTCGAAGATTTTGCCGACGAAACCGGCATCGAACTGTTAACCGCCAGTAACGGCTTGGATGCCTTAGAAATGATCCAAACCCAACGACCGGATTTAGTTTTTTTGGACGTTATGATGCCCAAAATGAACGGGTTTGAGGTGTGTCACCGAGTGAAAAAAGAACTGGCTCTAGAAGGCGTTTATATCATCATGCTCACCGCCAAAGGCCAGGAATTTGACAAAGCCCGGGGGCAGGAAGTCGGTGCCGACCTCTACATGACCAAACCCTTTGACCCCGACCAAGTGGTCAAACGCTCAGTGGAGGTGCTGGGGTGTTGACCTGGGGCAAACGTACCTACCTGATGGGGATTGTCAACGTTACCCCCGACAGTTTCAGCGATGGCGGGCAGTATTTTGATTTGAATTTGGCTGTACAACATGGTAAAAAATTAGTCGCCGATGGAGCCGATATTTTGGATATTGGCGGTCAATCCACCCGTCCCGGTGCGGAGATCATCCCAGTTGCGGAAGAATTGCGGCGGGTCATCCCCGTCATCCAAGCCCTTGCCACCGAGGTCACTGTGCCAATTTCGGTGGATACTACTAGGGCAATTGTGGCGGCGCACGCCCTCGAAGCCGGAGCCACCTGGGTCAACGATGTATCCGGCGGCATGGACGACCCGGAATTATTCCCCGTTGTTGGCCGTGCTGGAGCCACCCTGGTGCTGATGCACCGGCGGGGTACGCCCAAAACCATGCAGAGTCTTACCGATTACCAGGATTTAATCGGCGAAATTCGGGCATTTTTCACCCAACAAATCAGTAAAGCCCAGCAGTGTGGCATTGAACAAATTATCCTTGACCCCGGCATTGGCTTTGCCAAAAATACCGAACAGAATTTAATTTTGCTCCGGGAATTACACCAGTTTATAACCTTTAATTATCCCCTCTTGATGGGTGTCTCTCGCAAAAGTTTTATCGGTCACATTCTCAACCAACCCGACCCCAAAAAACGGGTGTGGGGAACCGCCGCGGCCTGTTGTGCCGCCATTGCCCAGGGAGTGGATATTTTACGGGTGCATGATGTCGCAGAAATGCGGCAGGTTATCCAAGTTGCCGATGCGATTTGGCGGGGTTATGGGTGTGTATCCTAATAGAGCAATCCGAAACGATTTGAGAACAGCAAAGTGAGAAAGAACCAAATCCGGGGGCTACGCCCCTGCGACCGCTAATTATGAATTAATAGAAGTTCCCTCAATTTTGACTACTGAGAATGCAGAGATTATAGAGAACCAAATCCGGGGGCTACGCCCCTGCGACCGCTAATTATGAATTAATAGAAGTTCCCTCAATTTTGACTACTGAGAATGCAGAGATTATAGAGAACCAAATCCGGGGGCTACGCCCCTGCGACCGCTAATTATGAATTAATAGAAGTTCCCTCAATTTTGACTACTGAGAATGCAGAGATTATAGAGAACCAAATCCGGGGGCTACACCCCTGCGACCGCTAATTACGAATTAATAGAAGTTCCCTGGAATTTACCTACACGCAGATCACACCATATCTCGGCGTTTTTGCAAAAAGGGTACAGCCGCTAACATGGCTACAATAATCAACCCCAAATTGCGCCAACTCTCCACAACATTCGCATTAAATAAAGCCCCGTGATCCTTTCTAAACGTACTGAGTAACCCCTCGGCTTTGTTAATCGCCCGACTGCGCCGCTGTTGCCAATCCGTGAATTTAT
>JAUQVQ010000202.1:0-3968 GCA_039794725.1 Gloeomargarita sp. HHBFW_bins_162 | reverse complement strand
TCAAAGGAATGCCGTTTCTTTTGCAGAGGGTAACTGTCGGGGTCGGCGTTGCCATAGACGGTGATGGTTTCGGCGTGCAGTTCCACCCGCTGACCTTTGGCTGGTGAAGCGACTAAAAGCCCTGTCACCCGAATGGCGGCTCCCGTATGCAGTTCAGTGGCAACCTCATAAACCGGCGATGTACGGGGCACCAATATCTGCAAATTGGCGAGACAACTACCGTCGTTGAGTTCTAAAAAACACAGGTCTTTCAACTCCCGGCGTGTGCGTACCCAGCCCTGGGCGGACACCGGTGTCTCCGGGGCAATCTGGGTGAGTAAGGCCTGAATCGGGGTGGCCTGGATCATCTAAAACCGCACCAACACGTTGGCAACTCGTCCCTGCCGGGCAATGGTCAGCACCATCGCTCGGGGTCGCCGGTTGAGAAAGGCTCGCAACTCTTCCGGGTCATCGAGGGGACGGCCATTCACAGCCAACAGCCGGTCACCGGGGCGCAAACCGATCAGTTCCGCCGGGGAGTTGGGTTCCACCTCTTGCACCACCAGGGTATTCGGGTCGAGAGCCACCCCGAGCCGCACCCCTTGCGGATTACCCTGATTGGGGGCGGGACGAGTGGGTTGAGCGGCCACCGACGGAATGGGATTATTGCGGTTTTGGGCGATAAATGTCTGGGCATTGAGAATACTGGTGGCAAAGCCAATCCCGATATTGCCACCGCTGGCACCGGGACTCAAAATCGCGCGGTTGACCCCGATCAGTTCCCCGCGAGAATTTAACAACGGGCCACCGGAATTACCGGGGTTGATGGCCGCATCGGTTTGCAAATCACCATTCGGGGCAATCCGGCTGAGAATACCGGTCGTCAGCGTACCGGACAAGCCAAAGGGACTGCCAATCGCAAATACCCGTTGTCCCACCTGAATGCCCTCCCGATTCGCCAGGGGAATAGTCGGTAAACGGCCTTGGACATTATCTAGCCGGAGCAATGCCAAATCCCGCTGCCGGTCAGTCGCAATCACATACGCTGTGTAACGGGCACCGGATTGGGTAATCACCTGTACCGTCCGAAACCCACTGACGACGTGTTCTCCCGTTAACACCAACCCATCGGGACTAATAATGCTCCCGGAACCATTGCCCCCCCCCGCTCGGATCGTCACCACCGCCGGGCTGGCCTTTTGGTACACCTGAATACTGACCTGTTCGTCCCCCTGGAAGCGGGTCTGTGCCCAAGTCGGAGCCGTCGGCAATACCGGGGTCGCTGTGGCGAGAGTCAACGTCAAAAACGGCAACAGAAATGTTGAGGCTTTCATAGTCATCCGGCGAACTCGTACTCAGTTTAGACGGAGAGAATCAGCCTAAGTTTCACATTATTTTACATTGACTACAACAACGTCTGCACCCTCCTAAACCCGCACCCAAACCCCCCGCCGGTACAAACCGTACAGAGCCACCCACCACAGCCCCACCATTAGCAGGGCAAATCCCAGCGAACCGCCCCACGCCCCCAGCCACGGAGCCAATCCCCGTTCAAACAACCACGTTCCCAGCGGCATCTCTCCCACTCGATAAAAGCGCAAACTCCGTCCCAACAACCCCGCCCCCACAAACAAAACAATGGCATTGCGACCAAACACCACCCACGGCCAACACCATCCCTGTCGCCCCTTGTGTTCGATCCAGTAATGCAAAACTGCCATCGCCAGCATCGCCCACCCACCTGTCCACAGCACATAGGAACTCGTCCACAGGGGTTTATTCCAGGGTAAAAACCACTGCCAGCCATACCCCAACCCCAAAAGCACCCCGCCCCCCAGTGCCAACGTTGCCGGTGACCCCCCTTTTTGCAACCACAGTCCCGCTTCTGCTCCCAAAAGCACCGTGACCAACGCCGGTAGGGTTCCCAACAAACTCTCCGGGTCACCCTGACCCAAAAACGGCGCAAACGGGTACAGATGCGACGTTCCCAACAGCAACCGATCCAACCATGCCCCCCAATTTCCCGTCGGCGTGAGCGGGTCAATTCCCCCACCCGGTATCGGTACTTTTGTTAGTAAAACGGCATAACCAAGTAATATCATTACCATCAGAATGCGCCGCCCCGCAGGACGGGTATAACCCAAAATTATCATTGCCCCCAAATAACACAGAGCAATTCGCTGCAGGACGCCCAGCAGACGGATGCGCTCCCAGTCATAGGTGGGAAAGCCATTGAGCAACAGCCCCAAAGCGATCAGGATAACTGTGCGCCGGATCATCCGCCTCCAGGGGAATTGCCGCCGCAATGACAAGGGCAGAGCCACCCCCATAATGAACAAAAAAAACGGAAAAATTAAATCCGTAGGCGTGCATCCATGCCATTCTGCGTGCCGTAACGGAGGCAAAACATACGCCCAACTGCCCGGATTATTCACCAGGATCATGGCCGCCATTGTCATTCCCCGAAACACATCTAAACTTAACCACCGTTGGGACATCAGGGGCATGGGGCTAGCAGACCGAGCGTTCATAGCGGTTGCGGGTGAAGTTTAATTGTATAACCGGACTGGGTAGGGGTCTGGCAAAATAACTGACCCAATATAGGGAACCTCTATTAATTCATGATTAGCGGTCGCCGGGGCGCAACCCCCGTCTCTGGTTCTCAGTAATTTGGGCATTCTGGCAAGAGAATCTTCCCTTGGCTTCAATCAATATAGCAATCATAAATGAGATCACAACAGAAGTGATACCTCGTTCCCGTCTGCCCTCACCCCCTGCCCCTCTCCCAGAACGGGAGAGGGGAGAAAACCAAAACGGGGCTACGCCCTGCGACCCTTGTTTCACATTCAAAAAGGACTGCTATAGAGGTGCCCATCAATAAGTTGAAACTCTCAGCCAAAGAACCCTAGACAGAGATGGTGTCCCCCTGGGACTTTTGTTCTAAATGCAAAAGGGATTGCCATAGAAGTTCCCCAATGAATCAACCGGCATAAATCACTCACTCCGCAGTGCCACAATGGGATCGAGACGAGCCGCATTTTGCGCCGGAACTACCCCTGCGACCAACCCCACCCCCGCCGACAAAAGCACCGCCGCCACCATTGCCCAAGGAGCCAGGACTAGGGGAATGCTGAGAATCTGCGATGCCCCCCATGCCAATCCCAATCCCAAAGTCAAGCCCACCACTCCCCCGGCTAACGAGACTAAAACCGCTTCGGCTAAAAATTGCTGGAGAATTGCCGTTCCCGTTGCCCCCACCGCTTTGCGAATGCCAATTTCTTTGGTACGTTCGACCACCGAAACCAACATGATATTCATGATTCCAATCCCGCCCACTACTAGAGAAATGGCCGCAATTGCCCCCACCATGACAGTTAATAATCCCGTGATGGCAGTAAAGGCACTGATAATATCCATTTGGTTATTAATCCGAAAATCATCGGGTTGGGGAGGGAAAATGTTATGCCGAATACGCAGTAAATTGGTGATTTGAAATTGGGCAGCTTCCATTTCTGCCGCATTGGGAACCTGTACCCAAAATCCACTCAAGCCCACCCCCTGCAAGGCATTTTGACCAACAATCCGCCCGGCCATATTTTTGAGGGGAATAAACACCTGGTCATCCTGGTCAAACCCACCCGTATTGCCCTTAGGAGCCATCACCCCAATCACCTCGTACAATGCCCCCTGAATCCGCACCGATTTCCCCAGCGGCGACTCATTGCCGAACAAATCCCGTGCCACCGTACTGCCCAGTACCACCAGCGATTGCGCCGTATCCAATTCCATCGGCGTAAACACCCGCCCGGAGGCCACCTGAAACTGACGCACCTCCCAAAAATTCCCATCTACCCCATTGACCAATGTCAGCGTGTTTTGCGTTCCGTACGTCACCTGCCGTTGCCGGGTCAAATAGGGAGCCACCTGCTGTACCGAAGGAGCCTGCGTTGCCACCGCTTCCGCATCTTCTAAGGTTAACGTTGCCGCTG
>JAUQVQ010000201.1:0-3995 GCA_039794725.1 Gloeomargarita sp. HHBFW_bins_162 | reverse complement strand
GAACAGGTCTTGGCCTACCTGGCGCAACCGCTGACGATTCGGGAACAGGAGATGGTGGTGTCGGCCAGTATTGGCATCGTGGCGAGTGCGGGGTACACCGAGCCGGAAGCCCTCCTGCGGGATGCGGATGCGGCCATGTACCAGGCAAAACTGCGGGGCAAGGCGCAATGGGTGTTGTTTGACGCCCAAATGCGGGCGCAGGTGGCGGGGCCGCTGCAGTTGGAATGGGATTTGCGGCGGGTCATTGAGCGGCAGGAGTTGGTGCTGTATTACCAACCGATTGTGGTACTGGCAACGGGGCGGGTGGTGGGGTGGGAAGCCCTTGTGCGCTGGCACCATCCGCAGCGAGGACTGATTTCCCCGGCGGAATTTATCCCCTTAGCGGAAGAAAGTGGGTTCATTCTCCCCTTGGGGCAATGGGTATTGGCAACGGCCACCGCTCAGTTACGGACTTGGCAACAACGGGGGTGGTGTGAGGAGCAGGTGTACGTCAGTGTCAATCTTTCCGGTCGCCAAGTCGCCCACTCCTGTCTGGTGGAATGGGTGGAAACGGCCTTAACGAAAAGTGGTCTGCCGCCTCGCTGTTTGTGTTTGGAAGTCACTGAGAGTGCTATCCGGGAGGGGATGGAACGGGTGCTTCGGAATTTGACCACCTTGAGTGAATTGGGGGTGGGTCTGAGTATTGATGATTTTGGTACGGGGTATTCCTCCTTGAGTCGCCTACACCAATTGCCGATGGATACCCTAAAAATTGACCGCTCCTTTGTCCAATCCTTGGGGCAACCGGGTTCGGCGACCAATCTCGTCCAGGGGATTGTCACGTTAGCGGCCAGTTTGGGGATGGAGGTGGTGGCCGAGGGCATTGAAACCTCCGCCCAACTCTGGGAATTGAAAGATATGGGAGTAACCTACGGCCAAGGTTTTTTATTTGCCAAACCCGGCCCCGACTCGGTCATGCCTCTGAATTGGGACTGATGGGAACCTCTATAGAACCCATTGGCCAGAATGCCCAAATTACGCAGAACCAGAGACGGGGGCTGCGCCCCTGCGACCGCTAATCACCAATTTTTAGAGGTACCCTTTATAGATAGCAAATAGGCTCTATACAGCAATCCGATTTGATTTGGGAACGGTAGTTTCTGCCAGAGAAGCACCTGATGAGCAACTTGAGATTACGGGGAACCAAGGGCGGGGGCTGCGCCCCTGCGACCGCTAATCACCAATTTTTAGAGGTACCCTTTATAGATAGCAAATAGGCTCTGTAGAGGTTCCCTACTAACTTGAAACTCTCGAAAATTTCTCCACCAGCAGGCTGATAGGGTACATGGCTTGGCTATGATTAGCGGGATACCCCTTGCGATGCTTAGACAATTGCTACAGAATCAGTTAACTTGCCCCAATTCCTGAAGTTTTTGTTCGTACTCTGCTTGCGTGATTGCTCCGCTTTGCAGTTGTTGATGCAATTCGGTGATTTGGGCGGCATGAGCTTTTTGTCGTTCCTCGATCAGAGGTTGATTTTCCTTGTATTTCTGTTCTCCCTCTTTACGCGCTTGTTTGAAGGCCGCTTGCAGGGCTTGGGCATCGAGTTTCCCGCCAGAGGCGTAGTACTGATTCGCAACTTTGCCAAACGCCCAAGTGGATGCGTAGGACAAGGATGCCCCCACCACACTGCCCCAACCGGGGATCAGTTTCACCGCATTACTGACGGCAATCCGAAACAGGGACACGCCCATCCCTCCTACCATGCCATCCCGGAGCAGTTCGGCATCCCTGCGGTTAGTGGTGTAGCCCCAGTAGCGGCCGATTTCTTCGATCATTTTCAACTGAAACGTCAACACGGCAATGTCCACGATCAACGCCACCCCCGGAATCGGAAACGCTCCCAACACGGCGGTAAAGATGGCGTAATTTTGGATGACCTGTTCAATTTTTTTCTCCCGTTCTGCCGGGTCGGCAATCGGGGCAATGTTGGCCGGCAAGAGGGTACTGCGGGTGTCCTCCATGAACCGTTGCATCAGGTCGGTTTTTTCGTTGGGAACTGCAAAGGCCTTTTTGATCCGAGCCAAAACTTCCCGTTCTTCCACCGAGCGGTTGCGATCCGCACAGGCGAGGGCTAAAGCGGCGGCATACACCTGTTCCCGTGCCGAAGGGGTGGTAATTTGCGCCAGTTCTGCTTCGAGGTCAATGTCTTGACGCACCAAATCCAACAGGGACACCTCCGGGGGCAATTCGAGGGTTTCGCAGGTTTCCAGCAAAATTTGCTCTTCCTCCGCCCGAAAAATACCATCGGCACGAGCCATGAAAATCAACACCTTGATACTGGCAAGGGCTTCCTGGGGCGTGAGTGACATAAGCGATTCCACCGTAGGGTTGCCTTCAATTTTAGAGGCAGTGGGGAGTGGCTCCGGTTTCGGCTACACTTTCTTTACAATTAGATTAAACCCGACTAAAAATCATCCCATCTGCTTGTAATGCAAACGACCACCTCGGCTCTTACGGTTCCCTTTACCCTTGACCCTGATTACCGGGTAGCGGTGGGCGTGGCGGCTATTGGCCTGACGGTGGGGTTTTGGTCGTGGCCGACGGGAGTTACCTTGGGGGCGTTGGCGGCGTTTTTGGCCTGGCAGACCACGGTATTGCGATTAACATTTACGGAAACGGCGGTGGTTTTAACCCGCAACGGCCAACCCCTGCGGGAGTTTCCCTACCGGGACTGGCAGGATTGGTATGTGTTCTGGCCGGGGGTGCCGGTGATTCTCTTTTTCCGGGAAGTCCACAGCATCCATTTTGTGCCGGTCTTGTTTGACCCGGCGGCTCTGCGCCGCTATTTGACCCACTATTGTCCCCGCACGGAAGCTGGTTAATGGAACCCTCAGATGTGACCGCTTTGGAAGCGGAGATTCAACAATTACAGGCAGAAATTCGCCGACTGCAGGCGGAAAAGGCCGAGTGGCAAGCCCAGGTGCAGCAGGCGCAAGCCCAGTTCCAACAGCTTTTGCCCAATGTCCTGCGGGAGTTGGAAGAGCGCAAACACAAGTTACAAATTGCCATCGAGCAGTTGGAACGCCGCCAGGAGCGGATTCAAAAGGAAATGCGCTCCACTTTTGCCGGGACATCTCAAGAAATTGCCGTGCGGGTGCAGGGGTTTAAGGATTATTTGCGGGGGGCATTGCAGGATTTGGTCGCCAGTGTGGAGGAATTGCCGCTGGTTCCGACGCCCGCCAGTACGCCGGTGGTGACCCCGGAACCGCCCCCAGCCCCTCCGGTGAAAACCAAAGCGGCTCCCCTGAAATTATCCGCCCAGACCTATGCGGATCAAGTGGACGTGATCGAGGAATGTCTGGAGCAATATCGTACCCAGCCGGATTACTACGGCCCGGCGTGGCAGTTGCGGCGTACTTTTGAGCCGGTGCATGAGGAACGGGTGCGGCGGTGGTTTTTGGAACAGGGGGGGCGAGGTGCGCTCCGGAGCATGGGAAGCCGATTACAGAATATCCTGGTGACATCCGCGATTATTTCCATCCTGCGACAGTTGTATGACGTTGACCTGCGGGTGTTGGTACTAGCCAATGGCCCGGAACGGTTGGGGGAATGGCGACGGGGGTTACAGGACTGCTTGGGAATCAGTCGGGCAGATTTTGGGGCGGATGGGGGCATAGTGTTGTTTGAAGCCCCGGAAGCGCTGGCGCAAAAAGCGGATCGGTGGGAACGAGAAGATTTAGTGCCCTTTATTGTCATGGATGAGGGGGATGGCACGGTGCCGGTGGGGTTGTTGCAATTTCCTCTGTGGTTGACCTTTGCCCCTGACCCGAAAAAAATGCGGCAACGCGTTGTTGAAGATGATGAATTTGACTTCAAGTTATTTTAGGGTGACACGCTCTATAGCAATCCCTTTTGAATTGGCAACAAGGGTTGCAGGGGCGTTGCCCCCGTATTTGGTTCTTTCTCGTTTCTTTGTTCTCAAATCTTTTAGGATGGCTATGGATGTGCCAGCC
>JAUQVQ010000200.1:0-4003 GCA_039794725.1 Gloeomargarita sp. HHBFW_bins_162 | reverse complement strand
CTAATAATTCCCGCATCGGCAATGCCGCCTCCCGACAGTGAATAATCACCGCTAAATCGTGTTGCTGTGCCAACAATAATTGCTCCCAAAACGCCGTTTCCTGCTGTTGGTAATTCGTGGCTTTGTAGTAATCTAAACCCGTTTCCCCCACCGCTACCACCCGCTCCCCTTGGGCGATCCCGGCTTCCACCGCCTGCCACACCTGCCGCCCCCAGTGCTGGGCTTCCAACGGATGCAACCCAACGGCACAGACCAATTCCGGCATCTGCCGCACCAGGGCTTGAATCTCAGGGAATTCAGCGGGAGTCACGCAGGAATGCACCAACCCCACGACCCCCGCCTTCTGCCAACGCCGCCGTACCTCCCCCAAATCCCCGGCGAAGTCCCGAAAATTGATATGCACGTGGGTATCCACCAAAGGGGGCATGGCAACTAGGCCGCAGAGGGAGACGTTTGGGCAGGTTGTTCCAACTGTTTGAGTTTACGAGCCAGACGCGCCTTTTTGCGGGCACCGTTGTTGGGGTGGAGAACGCCCCGCTTCACGGCTTTGTCAATCTTACTGTAGGCGACTCGCATGGCGGTTTCGGCTTGCGCCGCATTCCCCCCCTGCACCGCTACGAGACATTTCTTGATCAAGGTTTTCACCGCAGATTTATAAGCTTTGTTGCGTAAACGATTACGCTCGGCAATCTGTACCCGTTTGATGGCAGATTTGATATTAGCCACACCCGTTACCCCAGCAACGACCCGAACGAGAACCTTTGCACCCAGATTGAGACACAAGTGCTTTACTAATCTAAGGCATGGCCAATGCTTTTGTCAAGAGTGCCTGGGTGGGCGGGCTAAAATCTTAACAGGACTTAACCAAGTGCCCTGAATGACGGCGGAATTGCGCTACAACAGGGAAAAGAGATGAGGCGGGGGTCAACCCGATGATGTTACGTGTTGTCACCCAAGGAACCGAGGCCAGAGCCGAGTTGGGGCGGATTAGCCAGCGGTTGCAGGATACCCAGGTTCAGGCGGAACAGGTGCGGGAGATTCTGGCTCAGGTGCAACAGCGGGGGGATCAGGCACTGGTGGATTACACCCGTCAGTTTGACCAGCAGGAGTTGACCCCGGCGGAGTTTCTCGTGTCGGGTTCGGAACTGGATGCGGCGTACCAGCAGGTGTCCCCGGAATTGTTGGCCGCCATTCGCCTGGCTCACAAACGCATTACCGAATTTCACCAACAGCGGGTGCCCCAAACCTGGGTGCAGTTTGCCCCGGACGGCATGGTTTTGGGCAAACGTTATACGCCGGTGGAGCGGGCGGGGGTCTATGTGCCGGGGGGGCGGGCGAGCTATCCCAGTACGGTGTTGATGAATTGCATCCCGGCGAAGGTGGCAGGGGTGTCTCGGATTGTCATGGTCACACCGCCGGGGGGGGAGCGGGCGGTGAATCCGGCGGTGTTGGTGGCGGCACAGGAGTGCGGGGTGCAGGAAATTTATCGGATCGGCGGGGCGCAGGCGATTGGGGCGTTGGCCTTTGGCACGGAGACGATTCCCCCGGTGGATGTGATTACCGGGCCGGGGAATGTGTACGTCACCCTGGCGAAAAAGCAGGTCTATGGGCGGGTGGGGATTGACAGTCTGGCCGGGCCGTCCGAGGTGTTGATTATTGCGGACGAAACGGCGCAAGCGCGTCACATTGCCGCCGATTTATTGGCGCAGGCGGAACACGACCCCTTGGCGGCGGCAATTTTACTCACCACCGATGGCACCCTGGCGCAGGCGGTGGTGCAGGAAGTGGCGGCTCAGTTGGAGCATCACCCCCGGAGACTCCTCACGGAAAAATCCATTGCCCATTACGGGTTGGTGGTGGTGGTGGAATCCTTGGCACAGGCGGCGGAATTAGCCAACGGTTTTGCGCCGGAGCATCTGGAGTTGGCGGTGGCAGAACCCTGGGATTTGCTGCCGCAGATTCGCCATGCGGGGGCAATTTTCCTGGGACATCACACCCCGGAAGCCCTGGGGGATTACCTGGCAGGCCCCAACCATACCCTACCCACCGCCGGGGCGGCGCGTTTTAGTTCGGCGTTGAGCGTGGAAACGTTCCTCAAATCCAGCAGTATCGTCTGCGCGTCGGCGGCGGCTCTGCACGAATTGGGCGAGGCTGTGATAGTCTTAGCAGAAACCGAGGGGTTGCATTCCCATGCCGAATCGGTACGGTTGCGGTTAAATTCCTGATGTTGAAAACGGTGGTGGTCGCAGTTGATGGTACGGGTACGGCGCAAGGAGTACTGCACAGTTTGCACTGGTTGCAGATTGCCCCGGATGGGCAGGTGCAGTTGGTCTATGTCCGTCCCCCGGTGACCCCGGACAGCCCAGCCGATGTCCCCCATACCGACCCGGATTTGTCCCCTTGTTTGCAATTCTGTCGCCAGGTTGTGCCCTGCAATTGTAGTGTAAAAATACTTACGGGTGACCCGGCCAGTGAGATCGTGGCGTGGGCGGGAGCGATTGGGGCGCAGTTGATTCTCATCGGCAGTCGGGGTTTGACCGGGGTGGAACGGATTTTGCGCCGGTCGGTGAGTGCCCAAGTGGTGGCGGATGCCCCTTGTGCGGTGTTGGTGGTGCATGGCTGAGACGCTCCCGGCCTTGATTCAGCAGATGCAACGGGCGGACTTTTATCCGCATCCGGTCGGGGAGATTAGAATGCAACAAACGCATATTTCCTGGGTGATGTTGACGGGGGATTATGCGTATAAGGTAAAAAAACCGGCTAATTTTGGGTTTTTAGATTTTTCTACCTTAGAAAAACGCCAGCGATTTTGTTATGAAGAGTTACGGTTGAATCAACGGTTAGCTCCGGCGTTGTATCTGGAAGTATTACCCATTACGGTGGATTCTCAAGGGAACTATCGGCTTGGCAATGGGGGGGAAATTGTTGAATATGCGATCAAAATGCGCCAATTTGACCAGCAGGATTTATGGTTGCATTGTTTTGCACAGGGGCGATTAACCATTCAAGACTTAGAACAATTAGGGGAACAGATTGCCCGTTTTCATCAGGCATCCCCTACGAATGAGTATATTACTAACTTTGGTTCTATCGCAATGATTAAACGGGTAGTAGATAGTAATTACGAAGCGACCGAAACCTATGTGAATGACTGGGGACTCACCAAAGAATTTCAAGAAACCCGCTCCTTTACTGATAATTATTTGCTCAATCATCAGGAGTGGTTTAGGGAACGGCAAACTCTGGGTAAAATCCGGGAATGTCACGGGGATTTACACTTGGGAAATATCTGTTTTTTCCAGGGGCACGCCTGCGTGTTTGACTGTATTGAATTTAATGAGGAATTTCGACTGACCGATACGGTGTATGATGTGGCTTTTTTGGTGATGGATTTAGAGTTTCGGGGGCGCACGGATTTAGCCTATGCTTTTTTGAATCGTTATTTAGAATTAACCGGGGATTATTTAGCCGCTCGGTTGCTTCCCTTTTATTGCAGTATTCGGGCGTATATTCGCGCCAAGGTTAACTCCTTTTTATCGAGTGATCCAGGTGCCCCCGAACCCCTGCGTCAGGAAGCGAAAGCAACAGCGATTAACTACTACCAAGCCGCCTGGCGATACAGTCAGCGAGCAAAACCTCAACTATTTATCATGGCGGGGTTATCGGGTTCTGGGAAATCAACGGTTGCCCGTTTCATCAGCCAAAAATACGGTGCTATTCATATTCGTTCCGATGCGGTACGCAAACATTTAGGGGGCATTCCCCTCACCGAAAAAGGGGGAGCGGCACTTTATACTGGGGCAATGACGGAGCGTACCTATGGGGAATTAGTACAGTTAGCGTTAGCCTTATTAACCGAGGGACAATCGGTGGTTTTGGATGCGAAATACGACCGGGTAGATTTACGCCAGAGGGTGCTGTCAGCGGTGCAAAATATGCCGGTTTCCGTGCGGATCATTTACACCTACGCCCCGCTGGACGTTTTACGGGAACGGTTACACAC
>JAUQVQ010000199.1:0-4013 GCA_039794725.1 Gloeomargarita sp. HHBFW_bins_162 | reverse complement strand
ATGCTGGAGGAGATGGCCTTTTGGCGGCTCCAGGAGTTGGACTGTCGCAGTACCGCTACCGTGTATGGCGGGGACTGGGTGCGGATCACGGCCTATGCCCCCCAGGCGCAGTACCAAGTTCATCATTGGGAAGCCTTGGCGGGGTTACTGCGGGAGGATGCCCGCGAGGCGGCTCTGCCTATCCCCAGAGTGCGCTGGCAGACCATTCCCGGTCAGGATTGGTCGGAGCACTGGAAACGCCATTGGCAACCTCAGCCGGTGGGGGAGCGGTTCTTAATCCAACCGGCGTGGTTGCCGGTACACAACCCCGAAAATCGCCTGGTTTTACGCCTTGACCCAGGATTCGCCTTTGGCACGGGCAGTCATCCCACAACCCAGTTGTGTTTGGAAGCCCTGGAAATGCGGTTGGATGCCCGGTGGGGAGCAACCGATTTTATCATGGCCGACATTGGGTGTGGGTCGGGCATTTTGGCGATTGGGGCACTGTTACTGGGGGCGAAACAGGTGTATGCGGTGGATATAGACCCCCTGGCAATTGCGGCGACCCGGCAAAACCAATCCTTAAATCAAATTGAAGGGGAACGGTTGGTGGTGGAACAGGGGAGTTTGTCCCGCTTGGCGGAACTTTTGCCCCAGCCTTTGGACGGATTTGTGTGTAATATCTTGGCGGAAACCATCATGGATATGGCACCTCGGTTGCGGATGCTCAGTCATCACAAAACCTGGGGGATTTTGAGCGGGATTATCCACGAGCAACTAGAGGCGGTGACGGAAGCCTTGGAACGGGAGGGGTGGACAATTGCGGCACTGCGCCAGAGTCAAAATTGGTGTTGTTTGCATATCCGCCCTGACCCGGATTACACGGGAACTACAAACTCAGTGATACAGTAAACAGTAATGCAGGGCGTTCTGAGGTAAGTCATGTCATCGGTACTAAGTCAATTGCAACCGGCACCTAAGGATCAGGTGCAGTTGTTTCAGCCGTTTTTACCGGCAGGGGTGAAGCGGGAAACCCTGCCGTTTGCCTTGAGTTTATACCGTTTGGGCAATTTGGAAGGGGAACGTTATGTGGATGGGGGCGAGGGCATCCCGTTTGTGGCAACCTGGAATGTGTCCAATTTGCCCGCCGATTTGAGCCGCTGTCAGATGCAGTTTGAAGGCAATCCCGACCTCACCTACGACATGGTGTTAGTGAATTTTGAATTTGTGAATTTCTTGGTGGATTTACTCATCCATTACAAGCGCAGTCAAAAGGTGGATTTTCCCCAGGAGTTTTACCGTCGGTTGTTAAATATCGCCGACGACAAGGAGAAAAAACCGTCGGCTACGGTGCCTCCGGCCTAGGCGGTTCGGCCAATTTTTGCCGCCACCATTCGGGATTTTTAAATCCGTCGGGGAATTCCACCCCTTCCTGGGCACCCGTTGCTAACCATTTGACGGGAATAATGCGAGTTGCCACTTCCGTTTCCCCGACAATGACGCAGGCACGACTGCCCAACTTATCCGCCCGTTTGATTTGCTTGCCGAGCGCACTGTTGCTGAGGTCGGTTTCCACCCGGAAGCCCTGCTGTCTAAGCATTTGGCTGATTTGGAGCGAGAGGATGCCCGTGCCCTCCCCCTGGGCAACGATGGTGAAATCCACCGAGGGGGTGGGAATTTCCCCCTGTTTTTCCAGCAGAACGACCAACCGTTCCAAGCCCATCGCCCACCCCACCGCTGGCGTGGGAGAACCGCCCAATTCCTGCACCAAGCCGTCGTAACGTCCGCCGCCACCCACCGCTGCCTGCGCTCCCAAATCGGTGGTGGTAATTTCAAAGGCCGTTCGGGTGTAGTAGTCCAGCCCCCGCACCAACCGGGGGTTCAACCTGTAGGTCAGTCCCAATGCCGTTAACCCCGCTTGCACCTGCTCAAAATGGGCTTGCGAGGCCGTGCCCAGGTATTGGGGGAGTTGCGGGGCGGTGGTGAGAATTTTTTGGGTGGCGGGATGTTTGCTATCGAGGATGCGGAGAGGATTTTTGGTCAACCGCACTTGGGAATCCGGGTCCAATTCCTGGGCGTAGGGGGTAAGATACTCCACCAAAGCGGCCTTGTAGCGTTGCCGGTCTGCGGGGTCACCGACCGAGTTCAGTTCCAAGGTCAACCCCCGCAGGTTTAACGCCTGGAGAAACTCCCACGCCAAGGCCATCACTTCCACATCAGCCCTGGGGTCGGCACTGCCAAACACTTCTACGCCCAATTGGTGAAACTGCCGCTGCCGTCCGGCCTGGGGGCGTTCGTAGCGAAACATCGCTCCCAGATACCAGCACCGCTGTACCCCCTGATTTAACCGCTTGTGTTCGATCAAACTCCGCACCACCCCCGCCGTTCCCTCCGGGCGCAGGGTCAAACTCCGCTCCCCCCGGTCGGTGAAAGTGTACATTTCTTTACTGACAATATCCGTCCCTTCCCCAATGCCCCGGCTGAACAGTTCCGTTGCCTCAAAAATGGGGGTGCGAATTTCCTGGTAGTTGGCTCGCCCCAGGATGTCCCGTGCCTGCTGTTCCAAATACTGCCAGAGCAGGATTTCTCTGCCCCAAATATCCCGGGTGCCCCGGCTGGCCTGGAGGGGTTCGCTGGTCATGGATGGCATACATCAAGCTAACCCCCCTGTTTTAGCACGCTACAGGTCTTTTTTCACCAGATAAAAGTCCACCTTTTCGGGGTAATCAGTGGTGCGCCGCTTTTGCAATTCCTCAACGGTTTTCGGCGGCGGTTCGATCACCCGTTCCCCTTTATGCCAGTTGGCGGGGGTAGCGACTTTATTGGCGCGGCTGGTTTGCAGAGAGTCCAGCAGGCGCAAAATCTCATCCAAATTCCGCCCGTTGGTCAAGGGGTAATAAATCAGGGCTTGAATAATCCCGTCCGGGTCAATGAAAAACACTGCCCGCACCGTTGCCGTCGAACTTGCCCCCGGGTGCACCATGCCGTACAAACTTGCCACCTTCATATCCAAGTCGGCAATGATGGGAAAGGGCAGTTCAATGCCAAAATTCTGACGGATATTTTCCACCCAGGCAATATGGGCGTGAATGCTGTCAATGCTCAACCCCAGGAGTTTGGCTCCCCGTTTTTCAAACTCATCGTTCAACTGCGCCAGCCCCACCATCTCCGTCGTACACACCGGCGTAAAATCCGCCGGGTGGGAAAACAAAATCACCCATTGCCCCCGGTAGTCCGAGAGCTTTTTCACACCATGCGTCGTCATTACTTCAAAATCCGGGGCCGGGTCCCCAATACGCGGGATAGGTTTCAATGCTACGGCTTCCGTCATTGCAACACCTCCAGATCGGTTGGCTCTACCACCATAATAAGGAAAGTCGCATTTTCCGGTCAACTTTAAGGGATTTTTAATGCCCTAGGTTCGGGACAGCCACTGGTGCAACGCCGCCCCCAGGATGAACCCCAGCCCCCCGAAGCGTACCGCCTGCCAAAAGGGTTGTTTGAAGCTACTCCAGGTGAGCAGTTGGCTTTCCAGGATGACTTCTAATTCGGCTAGTTGCTGGTGCAATTGTTGCAGTTCGGCCTGGGCTTCCCGGTTCTTGGTGCGGCGCAGATGGGCTTGGATTTGGGCTTGCCGGTGGCGCAGTTCGGCTTGGGTGGTTTGTGCCTGTTGAATCTGGACGTACCGGGCTTTCAGGGCGGCAAGGTCGTTTTCCAGTTGGGTGAGAGCCTGTTCCCAGTCCGATGGTTCGCTCACGGTGATGGTAATGCTACAATAATCGGATATTCTCGTTTTTATTTTACCCCGATGGTGGGCAGTGATTTGGAAACGCAGCAGTTAGCCCAAGCCCTGTGTGACCGCCTGCGGATTACGCCGGAGCGATGGCATCGGTTGAAGGGCAATCGTCACGCCCGTGCCGCCGAACAGTTGGCCGCCGCTTTGAACTATCTCCTGCACGACCAACCCGAACAGGCGTTGCAACACACCCAACAAGCGCAGGGGTGGTTGGATCGCTCCCTGAGTGCCCCTCCCT
>JAUQVQ010000198.1:0-4023 GCA_039794725.1 Gloeomargarita sp. HHBFW_bins_162 | reverse complement strand
TGTAGCGGGGTCAACCGCAGAGGTTAACGCAGGCGGCAGTTCCGGGGGCATGACCGACCAGTGGGAATGGTGGGCTAAAAATGTGCGAATTTGGTGCTCATTTTCCAGCGGATTTAAGGTACAGGTGGCGTAAACCAACACCCCCCCCGGTTTGACCCAGGTGGCCGCTGTTTGCAGTAATTCCTGTTGCAGTTGTACTAATTGGGTTAAATTTTGTTCCTCAACTCGCCAACGGGCTTCAGGATGCCGGTGCAACGTTCCCCAACCACTACACGGTACATCCAAAAGCACCCGGTCAGCGATGCCTTGCCAATCGGTAAACAAACGGGCATCACCGGTTCTGATGTGAATACACGCTAGTCCTAACCGCTGGACATTTTCCTGGAGTTGGACTAACCGCTGTTCGCTCACATCACACGCCCACACGGTTCCCTGATCCCCCATCAGTTCGGCAATATGGGTGGTTTTCCCCCCCGGAGCGGCACAGGCATCAATCACGATTTCGCCCGGTTGCGGGTCAAGAATATGGCTCACCCACTGGGCGGCGGCATCCTGCACCACCCAAAACCCCGCGTTGAACCCCGGCCAATCCGTCACCCGCCCCCCGCCCAAAACGTTGATGGCTTGAGGTAAATGTGGGACAGGCATTACGGGGATATTCGCTTCCTGAAATTGTTGGCATATTGTATCAACATTAGTCCGCAGGGGATTGACCCGTAAATAAATGGAGGGTGATTGATTAAACCAGCGGCACAATGCTTCGGTTTCGGTTTTACCTAATTGTTCCAGCCATCGTTGTATTAAGTTTATCGGGTAACTGTACTTCATGGCGAGGGCGGCGGCGGGTTCAGCCGGTAATTTTAACGGGAAGTTGCGGGGATGCTCGCCCGCAAAACGTAAATAATTTCGCAGTACAGCATTGATTAACCCTGCCCATTTCCCATACCCCGTATTTCTCGCTAATTGCACGGTGGTATCCACAGCGGCAAAGTCGGGAATCTGCTGGCAAAAATGCAGTTGGTACAGCCCGATCTGCAACCACCACCGGACGGCCAGCGGCGGCGAACGGGGAACCAACTGGTCAATCACCGCATCCAAAAATCCCTTCTGCCGGGTGATCCCACACACCAATTCCGTCAGGAGGCGGCGATCCGGAGGGGATAGATTATTATGCAAATACTTAGTTAATACAATATCAGTAGTTTGTCCTGTATTTATTGCGGGTAAAGCTAACCAGGTTAAATGGCGGGGATCAGCGGGAATAGATGGGACGGACGACTTCCGCATAGAGTTTTTCCAGGCGGTCTAAGTTGCGATTGAGGGTATAACGTTCCAAGACCCGTTGGCGGGCTTTGGTGCCTAGAATCCGGCGAAATTCCGGCTGTTCCGCCAGCATGGGCAACAGGGTACGCAGTTGGGTTGCCACCCCTTGGGCGGACAAAATAATTCCGGCGCCGTGTTCTAAAACTTCCCCATCCGCTCCGGCATCGGTGGCGACACAGGCCAATCCACAGGCCATTGCTTCCAACAACGAGAGGGACAAGCCTTCCACCAACGAGGGCAAAACAAACACATCGGCTCCCTGCAACAGGCGAATCCGCTCCTGTTCCTGCGCCACAAACCCCAGCCACAAGACCCCCTGTTCCGGGCCGTAATGGTTCATCAACCCGGAAGCCAACGGGCCATTGCCGACCATAAGTAATTTGGCACGATTGCCCATTTCTGAGCGTTTCCAGGCTTGCAGTAGGGCTTCCACATTTTTTTCCAAGGCGATGCGCCCCTGGTAGATAAACAGACAATCGGCGTTTAATTCGCTTTTGAGATTGCTCCACCCGGGGCTGTACCGCTCTGTGTCCACCCCATTGGGAATGATGCACAGCCGTTCTACCGGCACGCCCAACCGCACCAGTAAATCCTGTTGCAGACGAGAAAACACGATTACCCGGTCATAATTACTTAAACAGGGGGCGTAGAGTTGGTAGGTCAAAAACTGGGTGCTGGAGGCGAAATTCAACCCCCGGGCGGCAAAGGGGGGGTGAAAGGTGGCGATTAACGGTAAATCCAATTCCGCACAAATTTCCGGCAGGCTGAAATCCAACGGGGAGAGGGTCAAGGAGGCGTGTACCACGTCGGGGCGCAGTTTTTGTAAGGTTCGCAACAGGGTCTGGCTGGCACCGGGGCTGGGCAGGGTGTAGATTTGCGATTTATAAAGACATGGAAGCGAAAATTCCTGGTCGGAGTTGGCTTCCGGCTGGGTGGCAAAATGAATAAAACTCACCTGATACCCTCGATCCCGCAGGGCATTGGTGACTTCCCGACTGTAGGTGACATTCCCACAAAAGGGTGATTTTTTCCCCAACCAGGCAATATGCATCCCCACACCCCAAAATTCTCTGCAATTATAAAGACATTCTAAAACTCCAGTTGTAAGTCGGCCATGACATTAGCGATGGTTTCCGGTTTGCCCTGTTTGTAGTAGCCGCCGTTGATGGTGGCAATTTTTTGTAAAACTTGGGGGTTAAATTCCCCTTCGTTGCCGTAACCGATGGTGAAAAAACTAATCCGTTCGTCGGTATTGAGACCGCTTTGGCGCAGTTTTTGCTCCAGTTGGGGTAGGCGGATTTGGGAACCGGAATCTTCCCCGTCGGTCAGCACCACAACGGCGTTAATCGCACCGGGGCGCAGGTTTTGCCGCAACCAAGTTTGGGCAGTGTAGATGGCATCGTACAGCCGGGTGGCTCCTTCGGCGCGCAGGTTATTCACAAACGCCAAGCCTTTTCGTTTCCCATCGGCATCCCCGCGGATGAATATGGGGGCGTCCACCTGGGAACTAAAGCGAATGAGAGCCAGTTCGTCCTTGGGATTGAGGTTATTAATATAGCTGTACAACGACTGCTGGACGGCGGCCAGTTTTTGCCCCCGCATGGAACCGGAATCGTCCACTACCACCACCACCCGGGAGGGCTTTTTCGCCACCTGTTCCCAGGCTTGGAGCATGGTTGCCACGACTTCAGGATTGGGGGGGCGCAGGGAATCAAAGGTGGGTTGGGGTTGGACGCCGTTGGCGGGGGTGAATTGGCCGCCCAGGGGCACACCGGAAACCCCCGGACGCAACCCCAGGCGGGCGGCCAGTTCTTGGGTAGGTTGGGAGCGCAGAAATTCGATCACCTGTTGGGCGGCCTCTCGTTCTTGGTCGCTGACCCAGGGAGCGGTGGGTAAAATCGCCCGCATATTGGATGTGAAGGTGGCTTGGGGGTAAATGGCGACATAGCGGGTTTGGCCGGGGGTGGCTTTTTGGTTGGCTTCAATCACCGCCGATTCATAGACAGAACCGATGGATGCCCAAAACGGGCCGTATTTCACCATGTCCCGTGCCAGACTGCCGGTGGAAACGCCGTAGCGGGTGACTTTGGCTTGGATTTTTTGCACCTGGGGCAGGTAGGTTTGCACATCCTGGACGGTGAGTTGTTCCGGGGGTTTCCCCGAAACTTCGGCAAATTGGGTCACCAGGGTTTGTAACCCGGAATTGGAGCGGGTGGGGGCGGTTTGCACAAAGAAAATTCTCAGGGCAGGAGCTTTGGGGTCAATGTCTTGAAAGGTGGTGGCGGGGAGAATTTTTTGGTAAACCGAGGGCACATTTTGTAAACTACTCGCCACTTCGGCGGGCACCATAAACACCATCGGGCTGAAGGCAATCAGGGGGGCTTCGGTAATCTCAGGAATATATTTTTTCCCCGGAAACAGTTGGTTCATCCGGTAGATGAGTTGACTGTGATAAATATCCCCATCGAGGGAAATCAGGGTCGGAAATTCGGGGCTATCGGCTTTGATTTGTCCCTGTTGCCATTGCTGCGCAAGATTCACCACCGTAGTCACCACATCCCCGGTTCCCAAGGTGGTACAACTGATTTGAAAACGAGTGCCATCGGCCAGTTTGGGATTTTTTTGATTAAATTGGGGGACGGCTTCGGCGCAAAATTCCTTGAGGGCACTGCCAAACAGAAGTTTAATTTCCAACTGGGG
>JAUQVQ010000197.1:0-4057 GCA_039794725.1 Gloeomargarita sp. HHBFW_bins_162 | reverse complement strand
AGCCCCCGTCTCTGGTTCCCCGTCATCTCTGGATTCTTGCTAAGGGATTCTTTGTCCGATTGAATAAATAGAGGTTCCCTTAAATTTATTGGCTCTCAAATAATTTAGGATTGCTATATGACTATAGGGAACCTCCAAAAATTCCGAGTAGCGGTCGCAGGGGGGCATCCCCCTATTTGGTTCTTTTTTTCTTCGTTATTCTCGAATCGTTTAGGCTTGCTATTAGTCCATATCATCAATGTGGGCACTAATACCACTGCCCAAAACTTGAATCAGTAAATCCAACGTTTCTTGGGAACAGGGAAGATGAGTGTTATTTTCCATCCGCATTTGCGACAATTGCAGATGTAACCCCCGCACCACCTGTTCACATTCCTGCGCCTGATGTTTGCTCCAGGATTCCCAATGGCTGAGCAGGTCGTAAATGAAAGCCATCCGCGTGACGGTGGAATCGTCCATCTCTAACCCTTGACACCACAGGGCGGCAATCACCCGCATCAACGCCCGGGCATCTTCGCCAGTGTGAATCAAACTCCCCAATTCCAAAATCGGGCGGGTTCCCGTCCCCCAGGTTTGGCACGCCTCCCGAAAGTTAGTTATGTTCATAACCTGCTTGTAAATTCACAGAACGATTGGGTTTTGTTGCATGAACATATTAGCCTAACGAGCGTCCCAGAATAGGTGCAAACCCAGGAATTATTGGGATCGGCTTGCCCCGACGCTAGAACGGAGCGGTTTTGCCCCTAACGTACCGGCTTGTCACTTCTTGCTCTGGGGTTGGATAAGGACAAGCAAGTGCCGATGAGTGGTCGCAGCGGAAACTTCCCGTCGATATTAACGGTCGCAGGGACGCACCCCCCGTCTCTGGTTCCCCGTCATCTCTGGATTCTCGCTAAGGGATTCTTTGTCCGATTGAATAAATAGAGGTGCCTGATAGAACATTTCGTTGGCTTCAGTCAATAGAATTTAGGGAACCTCTAAAAATTGGTGATTAGCGGTAGCCCCCGTCTCTGGTTCCCCGTCATCTCTGGATTCTCGCTAAGGGATTCTTTGTCCGATTGAATAAATAGAGGTGCCCTACTATTGGCTTACTGTGGACTAATCGGTTAAGATTGGGGTGCAATTCCACAAGACAAATTCACGTTTAATAGCTCACTAATTCCAATTCAGGGAGTCAATGAGGGTTATGATGACGGCTGATTCTTCTCCTTTGAGTTTAACCGACCGCTTGATGTTTTTGCGGGATGTCCCCATTTTTCGGGGGATTGATAACTATGATTTCCTGCGGGATTTGGCCGTCGAGATGGTGGAATTGCACTTTCAACCGGGGGAAACCATTTTTGAACGGGGGGATATTGGGCAGTTGCTTTACATCCTTTCGCGGGGGCAGGTGAAAATTCATATCGGCGAGGTGGAATTGGCTCGCTTGGAGGCGGGGGCGTACTTTGGAGAAATGTCTTTGTTTGATAGCGACCCCCGGTCGGCGTCGGTGACAGCGATCACGGATTGTTCCTGTCTCTGCTTGTCCCAACCGCAGATGCAGGAGGCAATTGTCAACAACCCTGCCATTGCTTTGAATGTGATCCAAAACCTCTGCCAACGGATTCGCCGCCTGAACCAGTTGGTGAGTGTGGGCGCCTATGCCGGGTAGCCGCAGGGCAGAGATTCGGCGGGTTTTGCTACTCGTTCTGTGGTACAACTTGGCCGTATTGGGCATTAAGTTGGCGGTGGGGTTGGGGACGGGTTCCCTGGCGGTGTTGGCCGATGCCCTGCACAGTTTGACGGATAGCTTGAGTAATGTCCTGGGGTTGGTGGTGAATGTCTGGGCGAAACCGGAACCGGATCGGGAGCATCCCTACGGGCATCAGAAATTTGAGGCGATTGGAGCGTTGGCGATTGCCGCCCTGTTGGGGATCACCTGCTTTGAGGTGCTGAGTCAGGCGGTGGCACGGTTGTTGGGGCAAACCCCACCCCCAGCGATTACTGCTCGGGAAGTGGGTCTGTTGGTACTGGTGGTGGTGGTTAACCTGGCCATCGGATTGTATGAACAACGGCAGGGCAAACGCCTGGATAGTCCGATTCTCTTAGCCGATGCCGCCGATACCCTCAGCGATGTGTGGATCAATCTCACGGTGCTGGTGGGGTTGCTGGGGGTGCTGGCCGGGTGGACATGGCTGGATGCGGTGCTGGCCATGCCGGTAGGGGTGTTGGTTCTGTATAGTGGTTGGCGGATTTTGACCAGCAATCTGCCCTGGCTGGTGGATCGGCTGGCGATTGCCCCGGAAGCGATTGCCCAGGTGGCTCAGCAGGTGCCGGGGGTGCTGGAAGCGCATCGAATTACCTCCCGGGGTGTGGTGGGACGACAGGTGTTTATTGAACTGCATTTGGTGGTAACGCCGACGGACTTGGCGACAGCGCACCAATTGAGTGAACAGGTGGAAGCGTTATTACAAAAACACTATGGTCCGGCGGGGATTACTATTCACATCGAACCGACCGATTACCAGGGAGAGAAGGTTTGCCAGAACCCCGAGCGAGTTGATACAGTAGAACCAAACCGAGGGAACGATCATGCCTAATACTCCAGAAACATGGCTCCAGCAGGGATTTCGCGTGGCGTTGGGATGTGCTGGCACCGTGTTGGAATGGGTGCAAGATGAACAAAAACGCCAAGCCCAGCTCCAACAGTGGCAAAAAGACGTGGAGCAGATGATCCAAGAATTGACCGCCAAAGGGGAAAAAACCGAAGCGGAGGCGCGGGAATTTGTCGAACGTTTGTTTAACCGCAACACTCCCCCCCCACCTTCGCCCCCCCCTGTGGAAGTGGAAGTGACCAGTAGTCCGGCTCCGACCGATGCGGCGGCGCAACTCCAGGAACTGACGACGGAACTCTCCTCGCTCCGGGAATCCTTGGAACAATCCCGCCCCAACGAATCCGCCTAACGGGAGCACTTCTGGTAGAGTGGGGGTAGGGTGCGTGGGGGAAAATTATGCCTCAACCGCTGTACATTGCCTTTATTTGGCATCAACACCAACCGCTCTACAAAAGCCCATTAACCGGGGAATACCGGATGCCCTGGGTGCGGTTGCACGGCACAAAAGATTATCTGGATTTGTTATTACATCTCACCCGTTATCCCCGGTTCCACCACACGATTAACCTGGTGCCGTCCCTGCTGGTGCAGATTGAGGACTATGCCCAGGGGCGGGCAATGGACCCGTACTTGGCGGTCAGTCTGAAACCGGCGGCAGAATTGAGCGAATGGGAACGCAATTTCGTCGTCACCAGTTTTTTTGATGCCCACCACCGCACCATGATTGACCCCTATCCGGGCTACCGACGTTTGTATGAACAACAGCAATCCAAGGGTCGGGCGTGGTGTTTGGAAAATTGGTCGGATCAGGATTTTGATGACCTGCTCATGTGGCACAATCTCACCTGGCTTGACCCGCTGTTTCACGACCGTCCCCAGGTGCAAACCTGGTGGCAACAGGGCGGCAATTTTACCCTGGCCGACCGGCAAGCCCTGTGGGAGATACAACGGGACATTTTGGCGCAGATTATCCCGGAGCATCGTCGGTGGCAGGCCGCCGGGGTGATTGAACTGACCACCAGCCCCTACAGTCACCCGATTTTGCCCCTGTTAGCAGATACCGAGTCGGCACGGGTGGCGGTGCCCCATCTGCCCTTGCCCAATCGGTTCCAATGGCCGCAGGATGTCACCTGGCAGTTGCAAAAAGCCTGGGCGAATTATCAACAGTATTTTGGCGGTACGCCTCAGGGGTTGTGGCCGTCGGAGCAGTCGGTCAGCCCGGACATTTTAGCCCCGATTGCCCAGCAGGGGTTCCACTGGCTGTGTAGTGATGAGGGGGTGTTGGCGGCAAGTTTGGGGCAACCGCTCCAACGGGATAGCCAGGGGCAGGTTGTGCATCCCGATGTATTATATCGTCCGTACAAAATTGCGACTCCGTCTGGGGAGTTGGCGCTGGTTTTCCGGGATCATCGGCTGTCGGATTTGATTGGCTTTTCCTACAGTCATCTGCCGGTGGCGACGGC
>JAUQVQ010000196.1:0-4058 GCA_039794725.1 Gloeomargarita sp. HHBFW_bins_162 | reverse complement strand
TTACACCCCCTGCCCTTGCTTGGGGCGATGCTACGGGAACCGGGGGCGGCCATGCGGTTGATCCACAGCAGTTGGACGGCGTTGGGACGGTTAACCGCCCTAACTCAACGGCTGACGGGCAATTCTGAAAAAAAGTACAATGGAAACAGGTTTACGGGCGTATCTACGATACAAACGTAAGTAAACACTCGTGAGATTAGGAATTTTATGAGCGATATTCACGCCCAGATTCAAGCTGAACGGGAAGCCGCCCGGGCTCTGTGTGATGCCAAAGGGGAAAATTCCCCCGAATGTGCGGTGGCTTGGGACACAGTCGAAGAACTGCAAGCCGAAGCGGCACACCAGCGGGAACAGGAAAAACCCAAAAGCTCCTTGGAGCAATACTGTGACGCTAACCCGGATGCCGCCGAATGCCGGGTCTACGACGATTAACTTTTAGGTTGTGCATCCATCCCTACGGGTCGTCCAGATTACCGATACCCACCTGTTTGGCGACCCGCACCAGACCCTACTGGGGTGTAGAACGGGGGCGACTCTGAAAACGGTGTTAGCCCAGGTCAGAATTGACCAACCGGATGTGATTCTGCTCACGGGCGACCTGTCTCAAGACGAAACTCCGGCTTCGTACAAGTATCTCGTGGATTTACTGCGACCGTTAACCTGTCCCATTTACTGGACCGGCGGCAACCACGACCATTGGGAATCCTTGACGCAGGTGTTGACGGCGGCGCAATTACGCCCGGAAAAACAGTTTATCCAGGGGGGGTGGCAGTTTATTTTGCTCAATTCGGCGGTGCCGGGAGCGGTGGGTGGCGCATTATCCCCAACGGAATTGGCCTACTTAGAGCAATGTCTGCGCCGGTGTGCGTTACCCACCCTGGTGGCGTTGCACCATCCCCTATTCCCGGTCGGTTCGCCCTGGCTAGATGACAGCCGTTTGGCTAACCCGGAAGCCCTCTGGCGCATTCTCGATGCCCATCCCCAGGTGAAAGTGGTTTTGTGCGGTCATGTGCATCAGGAACGGCAATGGGAGCGACGGGGAGTGACCTATTGCAGCACCCCGTCAACTTGTGTGCAATTTGCCCCCCAAGCGCAGGAGTTTCGTTTAGATACGGCCTTCCCCGGTTTTCGTTGGTTGGAGTTGTTCCCAGAGGGCACATTTCGCTCTGGAGTGGTGCGAGTCCCATGCCCAGTGGCCATAGATTTACAGGCAACCGGTTACTAGGCCATAGGGATCATTTTTTCCACCCACCCGTCCAGACCGTGTGGTAATCTAAAAAAGGTGCAGTTTGTGGCACCAGCCGTGCATTTACAAATTGCAAGGATTTGTCACAACTTTGTTTACCCCGTCCTACCGATTCACCGACGATTAACCATGTTGTTCTCTTGTTTGCCGACTTTAGGAGGTGTTGTATGACTGTGCGAATTTATGTAGGGAATTTACCCGAAGATGTGGACAAACAGGAGTTGGATGCCCTCTTTCGGGAGGCGCAGGACATTCAATCCCTGAAGCTGATCACCAACCGCAAAACCAACAAATGCCGGGGGTTTGGTTTTATCACCGTGAAAACGGAGGAGGAAGCGGACAGTTTGGTGAGTCGGTTCAACGGTCACACCTTCCGGGAGCAGGCGCTGAAAGTGGAAAAAGCCTTGCCCCGCACCAAGGACACCCCGGAAAAAGCCAATACAGACAGCGAACCCACCGCCGTGAGCGAACCGGCTCCTGTACCGAAACCCGTCAAAGCCAGCACGCCGGTCGAACGTCCCACCCCCCGGCGCGATGCCCCCAACCGCAACAGTCAGCGGCAACAAAACCGGCGCAAATCCGCCCCTGCCTCTGCTCCGACCACCTCTGTATCCGTCAACAGCACTTACGAAGCGACCGAACCCGATCCCCGTTGGGCCGATGCTCTGCGGCAGTTGAAGGAACGCTTGGCAATGCAGGCCACCAACTCTTAAAAAAGTAAAAAAAAATCCCGTTAGAATAGGGAAATAGCCTTTGGGCTGGATTGTCTCACCGGCACCTGAATTTTATGAAAGCGACAACCCAGGTTTGTTTTCGTTCTGCGCTGATTGACTGCCAATTGATTACCCGGGATCGGGGGCGACGTTTGGGGGTAGTCAGCCAGGTGTGGTGCGATGTGGATGCCTGGCAGGTGGTGGCGTTGGATATTAAAGATTCCTTGGTGAATAATTATTTGCCGGGGGAACCCAGCCATTCCGTGCGGCTGAGCCATGTGCGGCAGATTGGTGATGTGGTGTTGGTGGAGGATGACCGGGTTTTAGAAGAAATCGACCTGTCGCCCTACACTCGCTTGGTGGGCAGTGAAGTCATCACAGAAACGGGGGAATTTTTGGGCAAAGTGCGGGATTTTGAATTTACGGTGAACGAGGGACGCATTACCCATTTGGTGATTGATTCCCTGGGGGTGCCTCGGATTCCGGCACGTCTGCTCAGTACTTATGAATTATCGGTGGATGAGGTGGTGAGCATCGGGGCAGATAAGTTGATTGTCTTTGAAGGGGCGGAAGAACGCTTGAATCAACTCACCCGGGGCTGGCTGGAAGCCGTCGGCATTGGCAAACCCCCCTGGGAACGGGAGGACGACCCCAACTATCTCCCCACGCCCGTTAGTTACGAGAACCGGTTGGGCAGTGGCAGTCCCACCACCCCGGAGCGGCGGCGTGTCCAACAGGAACAAGACTGGGATGAACCCGCCGAACGACCGGCTCGCAAACCTGCCCGGCGGGTGGAAACGGCTCGGGTAGAACCGCTGGAACCCGAACCGGTCGAGATGGATTTAGAAACCGATGCCTGGGCGGAAGCGGAACCCTACCAACCGCCGGTGAATCTGCCCCAACGTCAGTACGAAGAGGAGTCCACTTAGGTGGCGACCCCCTTTTGGAAGTACCATGCTCTCGGCAATGATTACCTTGTCCTTGACCCGGAACGCTTGGAGTTGGAATTGCATCCTCTGACCATCCAACGCCTGTGCCATCGCCATTTTGGGGTGGGGTCGGACGGTATTCTCCTGGGGCCGTTGCCGACACCGGCGGCAGATTTTGGTCTGCGTATTTTTAACCCAGACGGCTCGGAAGCGGAAAAAAGCGGCAATGGTCTGCGGATTTTCGCCCGCTATCTCTGGGATGAGGGCAAAGTGGGCACCGAACCGTTTTATGTGCAAACTTTGGGTGGTACAGTCCAAGCCCAGGTACAGCAATCCGGGCGGCAGGTGCAGGTGGAAATGGGGCGGGTGTCGTTTCAAAGTGGGTTAATCCCGGTAGCTGGCTCGGAACGAGAGGTGATTCAGGAACCCATCCAGGTGCAGGGGCAAACCTTTACGTTTACGGCGGCGACGATTGGCAATCCCCACTGTGTCATCCTGGTGCCGGAAACCCGTCCCGATTTAGCCCAAACCTACGGTCCACTGTTGGAAAGCCATCCCTTTTTCCCACAACGGACGAATGTGCAGTTCGTGCAGGTGGTGTCTCCCCAACGCCTGCGGTTGGAAATTTGGGAGCGGGGGGCGGGGTACACCTTGGCCTCCGGGAGCAGTAGCAGTGCCGCCGCCGCTGTGATGTATCGCTTGGGGTTGTGCGACCCCTCAGTAACGGTGGCCATGCCCGGTGGGGAACTGGAGATTACCATTGCCCCGGATTTTGCGATTACGATGACCGGACCGGTCACCGGGGTCGCCCAGGGAACGTTGGCGGCGGATATTTTCAGCGATTGAGCCAAGCAGGAGTTTGCAATTTAAGGAGGCTACCTGCATTTCCCATAAGGGAACCTCTATTTATTCAAGCGGCTACAGAATCTCTTAGTTGGAATCCAGAGATTACGGAGAACCAGAGACGGGGGGTGCCCCCCTGCGACCGCTAATCACCAATTATTTTTTTCTATTTAAGCGAGCTATAGCATTCCTTTGTGAATGTGAACCAAGGGTCGCAGGGCGTAGCCCCGTTTTGGTTTTCTCCCCTCTCCCGTGATGGGTGAGGGGCAGGGGGTGAGGGCGGACGTGAACGAGGCATCAGTTGTGATCTCATTTATGATTGCTATA
>JAUQVQ010000195.1:0-4070 GCA_039794725.1 Gloeomargarita sp. HHBFW_bins_162 | reverse complement strand
TGCAGTTTTTTACCAACATGACCAGTGCCAAGGGACGGGATTTGGCGCATCACCCCCAGGCGGCTCTCGTGTTTTGGTGGGAACCCCTGGAACGGCAGGTGCGGTTTCGGGGCGAGGTGACCCCCCTCCCGCCCGAACTCTCGGATGCCTACTTCCGCCAACGCCCTCGGGATAGCCAATTAGGTGCTTGGGCATCGCCCCAAAGCCAAGTTATTCCCAGTCGGGAGGTGCTGGAGCAACGGTTTGCCCAACTGCAACAGGAATACGCCGACCGGGACATTCCCCGACCGCCCTACTGGGGTGGGTATCGCCTCACCCCCCACACGATTGAATTTTGGCAGGGCCGCCCCTCCCGTCTCCACGACCGCATTTGTTATCACCGGCAACCGGATGGCACTTGGCAGCAATCCCGGCTGGCTCCCTAATCGCCGGTAAAGAGTTTGCAATGAACAGTTCTCCCCCGGTGCTACTGGTAATAAACATCTAACCCGGTTTCTGGCTCCTCACCTGGCACCTTGTCAAGAAATCATTTATATTTCTTAACTAAGTGTCACATTTGGTAACCGGGGTAACGAACGTACCTAGAGGAGGTAGTGATGGATCAGCCAATCGAGTTGTCACTGGAGCAGGAGTTTAGTCTGCGCTCCTTTGAAACGCAAGTCAAACAGATGAGTCGGGAGCAAGCCCAGGAATTTCTGGTCAAGCTTTACCATCAGATGTTGCTCAAGGAGAAGATGTACCAACATTTTCTCAAGTTTCAGTGGGGGTTAGAACCCGGTCTCTAGCCTCAGGTTGCCCCCGGTTTCCTGTCGGATTCCCCCGAGCGGGAATAGGGCTGGGAGTCGGCGGAATCCATCTCAGAATGTTTACAATTGAACATAATGGGTTCTCAGTACATGCGTGTCCGAGGGTGGATTTGCCAAAATTCCAGAAGCGTTGGATGCCCTGCGCGCGGGTCAAGCCATTATTGTGGTGGACGATGAACAACGGGAGAATGAGGGAGATTTAATCTGCGCCGCCCAGTTTGCCACCCCCAGTATGATTAATTTTATGGCGGTGGAAGCCCGGGGGTTGATCTGTCTGGCATTGACGGGGGAACGGTTGGATGAATTGCACCTGCCCCTGATGGTGAGCAATAACACGGACAGCAACCAAACGGCGTTTACGGTCAGCATTGATGCCTCACCGGCCTGGGGAGTCACGACGGGGATTTCCGCCGAAGACCGAGCCAGAACCATTCAGGCGGTCTTGCACCCCCAAACCCGTCCCGAAGATTTGCGGCGACCGGGGCACGTCTTTCCGATTCGGGCGAAACCAGGGGGAGTATTGGAGCGGGCGGGTCACACGGAAGCCGCCGTAGATTTGGCACGGTTGGCCGGACTTTACCCGGCGGGGGTGATTTGCGAAATTCAAAACCCGGACGGTTCGATGGCACGGCTCCCGGATTTGTTTGCCTACGCCCGCAAGCACAATTTACTGATGATTAGCATTGCCGATTTGATTCAGTACCGTTTACACTACGAGCGGTTTGTGACCCGGCAGACGGTGGCGGATTTGCCGACCGAGTTTGGGCAGTTTCAGATTTACGGCTATCGCAACCAGCGGGACGGCTCGGAACACGTGGCGATTGTTAAAGGCGACCCCCGCCAGTTTGCCCAGCAGCCGGTGTTGGTGCGGGTGCATTCGGAATGCTTGACCGGCGATGCCCTGGGTTCCCTGCGCTGTGATTGTCGGCGGCAGTTGCAGGCGGCGTTGAAAATGATCGAATACGCCGGGCAGGGGGTGGTGGTGTACCTGCGGCAAGAGGGGCGAGGCATTGGCTTAATCAACAAACTCAAAGCCTACGCCTTGCAGGATCAGGGGTTTGATACGGTCGAAGCCAATGAAAAACTGGGGTTTCCCGCCGACCTGCGCAACTACGGGGTGGGGGCGCAAATTCTCTGTGATTTGGGGGTGAGTCAAATTCGCCTGATTACCAACAATCCCCGCAAAATCGCCGGACTGCGGGGGTATGGGTTAACCGTCGTGGAACGGGTGCCCTTGATGGTGGAAGTCACCCATTACAACCTGGATTATCTCACCACCAAAGCGGATAAATTGGGGCATTTGTTATTACAAACTTATTTAATCACCCTGGGGTTACACTGGCAGGTGACTCCTACGCCTACAGAACGGTACACCTACCTGGAAAAACTGCGTCATCTGGCGGCCACCACCGACCTGCGCTTGCGGGAAGTCACTCGCCCGGTCGCCACCGCCGTGTTTGACCATGCGGAACTCATCGTGCATTTGGGGTTTGACCAGCCGGATTTAGCCCCCCCGGATTGGTATCGGCAGAGGGAACACCCCTACACCCAGGCGATTACCGAGGTCTTGCGCCACATCCGCACCTGGCCGGGGTTAGCCGCTGTTGAATTTCTCCTGGCGACGGGGTCTGACCCCCTATTAAACCTGCAAGTGCAACTGGATCGCCGTCCCTATCCCACCGATGAGGAATTAACCACCCAGGTCATCTACCGTTGGGCGTTTGAATAATCCCACCCCCCAGCAGGACATCGTCTTGATAAAATACAGCGGCTTGTCCGGGAGTGACCCCAAACTGGGGTTCCGCAAATTTCACCTCCACCCGGTCGTCATCGGTGGGAACCACCCAACAATCCACCGCCGGGGCTTGGTAACGAATTTGCACCTGAGCGGCGAATGGACTCGTAGGCGGGGCGATGCTCACCCAATTCAAACGGTGAACCGAGCATCCCGGCGCCAGGGCTTCCTCGCGGGAACCGACAATCACCCGGTTATGAGCCGCATCCAGGGCGAGAACGTACAGGGGTTCGGGAGCGGCAATGCCCAGCCCCCGCCGTTGCCCCACCGTGTAGTGATGAATGCCCGTGTGATGTCCCAACACCTGCCCCTGGCGGTTGACAATTTCGCCGGTTTGGGGCGGCACATAGCGATCCAAAAACGCCTGCATCGAGCCGTGCGCTTCAATCAGGCACAAATCCTGGCTTTCCGGTTTGGTGGCGGTGGCTAACCCGTACTGCGCCGCCCATTGCCGGGTCTGGGTCTTGGTATAAGCTCCCAGAGGAAACAGGGTGGCTGCCAGGTGGTCTTGACTGAGGGTATAGAGAAAATAGGATTGGTCTTTCGTGCGATCCACCGCCCGCCGCAGTTCGTAGCGTTGCGTATGAGAATTATAAGTAATTTGGGCGTAATGCCCCGTGGCAATGCGGTCAATGCCCCAGGTTTCCCGGGCGTATTGCACCATCGGGCCAAACTTCACCCAGCGATTGCATTGGGAGCAGGGCAGCGGCGTAATCCCCTGTCCATAGCCCGCCACCAAATAATCAATAATCTGCCCCCGGAACACCTCCCGCATATCCACCACGTAATGGGGAATGTTCAACTGTTCACAAATCCGGGCGGCATCCACCATCCCTTCGCTACAGCATTGCCCCTTCCCCGGCATCAACCAGAGGGTCAAGCCGATCACCTCATACCCTTGTTCAACCAGACAGGCCGCCGCTGTGGAGCTATCCACCCCCCCGGACAACCCGACCACCACCCGTTCCTTCACCATGAATGCCTAAGATCAAAACTTTTTAACCTACTTTTATTATGACAACTGCGGCATTTTGCATCCCGGTAGGCACAAAACAGACAACGATCCCCCGGCAAGGGTTTCAGTACCTGCCCACCACCCCCGCATTGGTATATGGCAAGCCTAAACGGTTCAAAAACAAAAAAAGGGCACCTCTATTTATTCAAGCAAGCCAAGCATCTCTCCGTTGGCATCCAGAGATTACGGGGAACCAGAGGCGGGGGGTGCCCCCCTGCGACCGCTAATTTCTAATTAATAGAGGTTCCCAAAATAGAAAGAACCAAAGGGAACCTCTATTAGACCTCTTGCGTAAATGTTAAGGGCATCTCTGTTTATTCACGCAGGCTAAGCATCTCTTAACCGAAATCCAGAAATTACGGAGAACCAGAGACGGGGGGTGCCCCCCTGCGACCGCTAATTCACACTTTTTAGAGGTGCCCTTAATAACTCAACTCCAAACCCTTGAACAAAT
>JAUQVQ010000194.1:0-4082 GCA_039794725.1 Gloeomargarita sp. HHBFW_bins_162 | reverse complement strand
GGGATTCTTTGTCCGATTAAATAATAAATAGGGGTTCGCAATAAATAAACTGAACGTCTGTGGGGACAGAGGTTAGCATCCATAACCCCCCAAGAAATTTAAATGTTAGTTAGACAGTTAGATACGGCCAGCCAACGGTTCTTGGGCGATTTTATCCAGTCCTTCCAGGCTGAGCAGAGACATCCAGTCAGCTTGGAGATTGGCATTCCCCGGTTGCGCCTGACGCAATTCCATTAAAGAGGCCAAGGTTTCGTGCCACAATCCCGCACTGCCGTAGATGTAGGGGTGTTCATTGGCCGGTGCTTTTTGTAATTGTTGCTTCAAGTTATCGGGCATGGCGACCCGTTGCACCCAACCCCCCACGTGCAGACTAGCACTGCTATCCATAGGGTCACAGATGACGGACAGATACCAACGATAGGTTTGGCCGACCACCAGTTCCGGGGCAGCGCTGGGCAAGTCCACCCGGACAATTCCCGTTTGATTAATCTGAAATTCCGACAGGTGCAACACTTTCCCCTTTTCATCCTGAAGCATCAATTCCACCCGTCGCCCGCCCGTGGGTGGCATATAGGCAAAAAAGCTGGGGCGAGCCGCCGCCGTCAAACCCAAATGGGAACTGGGCAACAGGGCAGTCAACCGTTGCGGACTAGCCGGACATAATCCTCCCCGGGCTGAACCCCCTTCCCGGTTGGCGGGCAATCCCCCTGTGGGCGGGATAAACCCGACGACTACGGTAGTACGGGACACTGGTCGTCTTTTCCCCCAATCGAGGAGGCGACCCGCCCAATTCTGGAGAGGATTGGCTTCAGCCGGAGCTAAAATCATTAAACTAAGGGCGCAACCAGTGGCAAGGCCAAGGGACAGGCGAGAGAGAACCATCATGATGTAGCTCCTGAGGTAGAGGTTAGGGCAGGGTTAGTGGAGTAGACCGGGAACAGTGAGTGTAATGTTCCCTCACCCAATATGGTAGATCACCCTGGCAAGGAGTGAGGTGATCGCGAAGGAGGAGTAGCAGTGATCTGACGCACCGGTGAGGATTTAGGTAGAAATTTTTGCGGGGGGTGGGGATACCCCATCACCCCCAACAGGAACTAGAGTTTGCCTGCAAAGGGTTCCTGGGCGATTTTATCCAGTCCTTCCATGCTGAGCAGAGACATCCAGTCCGCTTGGAGATTGGCATTCCCTGGTTGTGCCTGACGCAATTCCATCAGAGAAGCCAGGGTTTCATGCCACAAACCGGCACTGGCGTAGATGTAGGGATGCTCGCTGGCCGGAGCCTTTTGCAGTTGTTGTTGCAAGCTGTCGGGCATGGCCACCCGTTGTACCCACCCTTGCACGTAGAGGTCAGCGGTGCGGTCTTTGGGGTCACAAATTACCGATAGATACCACTGGTAACTCTGTCCTACTACCAGTTCCGGAGCGTTGCTGGGTAAATCCATCCGCACAATTCCCGACTGGTTGATGCGGGTGGTGCTTTGGTAGAGTTCGGCTCCCCGGCTGTCCAGGAGCAAAAACTCTACACTCCGACCTTCGGTGGGGGGCATATAGAAAAAGAGACTGGGACGCGCCGAGGCGGTTAAGCCCAAATTGGAACTGGGGAGGAGAGCGGTTAACCGTTGATTGCTAAAGGGACACACGGCACCCCGAGCGGCACCTCCTTCCCGGTTGGCGGGCAATCCCCCCGCAGGTGGCACAAAGCCGGTGACAGGAGTGGTGGTGGTAGGGCGTTTTTGACCCCATTCCAGCAGACGGCCAGCCCAGTTTTGCAGGGGATTGGCTTGAGCCGGAGCCGCCGCCAAGGTCACAGCCAAAGTGGTGGCGGTCAGAAAAGATTGGAGGCGAGCCATAGTGAAAATGCTCCTAAAAGGTTGGTGGTTGGGACTGCTCAAAGGTACGAAGTCGGACATTGTTTGGATGTTCCAGGCATTCGTGCTTGATCCTAGATTAGCCGAGGAGAAAGGGGTTAGCAGTGACCTGTGGACAAGGTTAACAGTGATTTGGCGCACAGGGAGTCTAGGATAGAACTGCCGTAGTGAAATGACCGCTGTGATTGAACGCTATACCCTGCCTGCAATGGGGCAACTGTGGACCGATGAGTACAAGTTTCAAACGTGGCTGGCGGTGGAACTGGCGGTGTGCGAAGCGCAAACCGCCCTGGGCAACATTCCCCCGGAGGTGATGACCCAGATTCGGCAGGCGGCTCGCTTTGACCCGGTACGCATCCAAGAAATTGAACAGACGGTGCGCCACGATGTGATTGCTTTTTTGACAAATCTTAACGAATCCTTGGGGGATGCGGGGCGGTATGTGCATTTGGGCTTAACCAGTTCGGATGTGTTAGACACGGGGCTGGCGTTGCAGTTGGTGGCGAGTTTGGAGGTGATTTTGGCGCAGGTGGAGCAGGTGATCCAGGTTGTTCGTACGCAGGCGCAGCGGCATCGAGATACCTTGATGGTGGGGCGTTCGCACGGGATTCACGCCGAGCCGATCACGTTTGGGTTTAAGTTGGCGGGCTGGCTGGCGGAGTTGTTGCGCCAGCGGGAGCGGTTGACCCGGTTGCGGACGCAGGTGGCGGTGGGGAAAATTTCCGGGGCAGTCGGCACTTATGCGCATATTGACCCCAGAGTGGAAGCCCTGGCCTGCCAGCAGTTGGGGTTGACCCCGGACTGTGCCTCAACCCAGGTGATTAGCCGGGATCGCCATGCGGAGTATTTGCAGGGGTTAGCGTTATTGGGGGCGTCGGTGGAACGGTTTGCGGTGGAAATTCGCCATCTGCAACGGACGGAGGTGCTGGAGGTGGAGGAGTTTTTTGCGCCGGGGCAGAAGGGGTCGTCGGCCATGCCCCACAAACGCAATCCCATCCGTTCGGAGCGGTTGACGGGGTTGGCTCGCCTATTGCGGGGGTATGCGACAGCGGGGTTGGAAAATGTGGCGCTTTGGCACGAGCGGGATATTTCCCACAGTGCGGTGGAGCGGGTGGCGTTGGCGGATGCGAGTATTGTGGTGTATTTTATGTTGGTGGAATTGACGGATTTGGTGCAAACGTTGCAGGTTTATCCTGAGAATATGCGCCAAAATTTGTACCGTTATGGGGGAGTCATTTTCAGTCAGCAGGTGTTGTTGGCCTTGGTACAAAAAGGCATGAGTCGGGAAGATGCCTATCAATTGGTGCAAGGTTTGGCGCATCAAGCCTGGAATCGAGAGGGGGGTAATTTTCGCGCGTTGGTGGAACAGGATACAACGGTGCAAAATTATTTATCACCAGCTGAAATTGCCCATTGTTTTGACCCTACCAATCACCTGCACCATTTAGATGCGGTGTATCAACGGTTGAATATCTAGGGAGGTACTCCCTATAGCAATCCTAGCTGAAAATGGAACAAAATCTCAAAAGAAGAAGAGGTCGCAGGGAGGCACCCCCCGTCTCTGGTTCTCCGTCATCTGGAGCATTCTGGTAATAGAACTTTTCCTTTGCTTCAATAAATAGAGATGTCCTTAAGGGCATCTCTAAAAATTAGACCTCTTGCATGATTTATATTCACCCTCACCCCCGACCCCTCTCCCATCAAGGGAGAGGGGAGAAAACTAAAACGGGACTACGCCCTGCGACCCTCGTTTCACATTCAAAAAGGACTGCTATAGCTCGCTTAGATAAAAAAATAATTGGTGATTAGCGGCCGCAGGGGGGCACCCCCCGTCTCTGGTTCTCTGTAATCTCTAGATTCCAGTTACGAGATGGTTATAGCAATCATAAATGAGAGCACAACAGAAGTGATGCCTCGTTCCCGTCTGCCCTCACCCCCGACCCCTCTCCCAGAACGGGAGAGGGGAGAAAACCCAAACGGGGCTACGCCCTGCGACTCTTGTTTCACACTCAAAAAGGACTGCTATAGCTCGCTTAGATAAAAAAATAATTGGTGATTAGCGGTCGCAGGGGGGCACCCCCCGTCTCTGGTTCTCTGTAATCTCTGGATTCCAGTTAGGAGATGGTTATAGCAATCATAAATGAGATCACAACAGAAGTGATGCCTCGTTCCCGTCTGCCCTCACCCAGAACAGGAGAGGGGAGAAAACGCAAA
>JAUQVQ010000193.1:0-4083 GCA_039794725.1 Gloeomargarita sp. HHBFW_bins_162 | reverse complement strand
TTCTGGGAGAGGGCAGACGGGAACGAGGCATCACTTCTGTTGCGCTCTCATTTATGATTGCTATAACCATCTCCTAACTGGAATCCAGAGATTACAGAGAACCAGAGACGGGGGGTGCCCCCCTGCGACTGCTAATCACCAATTATTTTTTTTATCTAAGCGAGCTATAGCAGTCCTTTTTGAATGTGAAACAAGGGTCGCAGGGCGTAGTCCCGTTTGGGATTTTCTCCCCTCTCCCGTTCTGGGAGAGGGGTCGGGTGTGAGGGTGATATTACAGTCTTTTTTGAATGTGAACAAGGGTCGCAGGGCGTAGCCCCGTTTTGGTTTTCTCCCCTCTCCCGTTCTGGGAGAGGGGTCGGGGGTGAGGGTAGCTCAATAGACCTCTTGCGTGAATGTTAATAATTCAACTCTAAACCCTTAAACAAATCAAGGTTTTTTGGCTTGGGGTCGCAGGGGCGACAGACCCCGATCATGGTTCCTACTCCCCTCTCCTTTAATGGGAGAGGGTAGCTCAATAACTTCTTTTTACCAACCCCTTATCCCGAACTCAGGTTAATTAGTGCGTACTTCTGTAGCAATCCTAAAAAGTTTAAGGATACCTCTATCTATTCAAACAGGTAGAGAATTTCTTAGTGAGAATGCTGAGATTACGGAGAACTGGAGACGGGGGTTGCCCCCCTACGACCGCTGACCGGTAATTTTTAGAGGTACCCTTTAGGCTGTAGCAAACTCTGTCCCCCCCATTCGTAAATAACTCTGGATGAATAGATCCAAATCCCCATCTAAGACTCCATTGACATCAGGAGTTTCTGTTTTCGTGCGAACATCTTTAACCAGTTGGTACGGGTCAAACACATAGTTACGAATTTGATTTCCCCAGGTGGCGGCCACCGCATCCCCACGAATTTGGGCGATTTCCTGCAAACGTTGTTCCTGCAAAATCACGAGTAATTTAGCCTTTAATAAGGCAAGGGCTTTTTGTTTATTTTGGAGTTGTGAACGCTCTTGGGTACAGCGCACCGCTAAACCGGTAGGAATATGGACAATTCGCACCGCTGTTTCCACCTTATTGACGTTTTGGCCGCCCTTACCGCCCGCCCGTGAGGTGGTAATTTCCAAGTCTGTCTCTGGAATTTCCACATCCTCCACCATCTGTTCTGCGAGCATGGGCATCACTTCCACTCCGGCAAAACTGGTCTGGCGTTTACCATTGGCATTGAACGGGGAAATCCGTACCAACCGATGCGTCCCCTTTTCCCCCCGCAAATACCCGTAGGCGTAGCGACCGTCAATTTCCAACGTGGCGGATTTGATCCCCGCTTCCTCCCCCTCTGAGATGTCCGTAAGCCGCACCTTGTAGCCGTGCCGTTCCCCCCAGCGCGTGTACATCCGCAAAAGCATTTCCGCCCAGTCCTGAGCATCCGTGCCGCCCGCCCCGGCGTTAATCGTTAGTACCGCTCCCTGGGCATCGTAGGGTTGGCAGAGGAGCCGCTCCAACTCCCAGCGATCCAATTCCTGCTCTAAGTTCGTTAAAGTTTGTACCGCTTCATCCCAAAGGGCAACATCAGGTTCGACGGCCAGCAAGTCAGCAATGGCTTGACAGTCTGCAATTTGCGTTTGCCAGCGGTGCAGTTGTTCCAGACTGGCTTTTGTCTCATTGAGGGTTTGCAGGGTTGTCTGGGCTCGCTGGGGGTCGTCCCAAAAATCGGCTTGTCCCGCTACCTGTTCTAAATCTCGGAGTTGGGCGGTTAATGCGGTGGGGTCAAAGATAGTCCCGGGCATGACCCAGGCGAGTGTGGAGATCGTCAATCTGCCGTTTTAAGTCACTTAGTTCCATAAATTGGGACAACGTAAGGCTGATTAACCATCATATAACAATCGTGAACACAACCGGCAAAGAATCTCTGAGTGAGAATCCAAGAATTACGGAAACCCAAAGACGGGGGGTACCCCCGGCGACCGCTAATTAACCATTTTTAGAGGTACCCTCCCCCTAACTAGGCAACAATTTTGCCCCGAAAAACGATGTAATTGTAAACATTGTATCCCAAGACAATCGGGATCAAAAAACCCACAAAGGTCAACATAAAGACCAGCGAACTCGGTGCTGCCGCCGCTTGGTAAATGGTGACACTCGGAGGAATAATGTTGGGAAAAATCAGAAATCCCAACCCGATAAACGACAGGGAGAAAATCAAAAATGTGTAGATTAAAGGTGCGACTTCTTGCCGTAATTTGAGACTGCGTAACAGCGCAATAATCAGCGCTAACCCCAGCAGAGGAATCACCGCAAAAACGTAAACAAGCGGCGGTGTAAAGAGCAATTCCCGGGCGTGATCCCAGAGAATCGGGGTGGTAACGGTAATGAAAACTGCTCCCGCTAAAGTCGTCCAAGTAGCAATCGTCGCGGTACGGTAATGAGCCTCTTGTAATTCCCCCGTCGTTTTCAAAATGAGATAAGTCGAACCGATTAACACATAGCCTTGAATCAGTGTCAATGCCACAATCACCGAATGCCACGTGAGCCAGTCCCACATTCCCCCGGCAAAGTGACCCAATTCATCTACTTTGATGCCTTCAAACACCGTTCCCAAAGCAAATCCTTGCCCCAAAGCCGCCAAAAAACTACCCACGCCAAAGGTGGTATTCCAAATGGCTTTATTCTCGGCATTTTCCCGAAACTCAAACGAAACTGCCCGCAAAATCAACCCTACTACCATAATCACTAAAGGCAGGTAAAGTGCGTGCAAAATCGTGGCATAAGCGAGGGGAAAAGCACCAAATAATGACCCGCCCATCAACACCAACCACGTTTCATTCGCATCCCAAACATTCCCCAAACTGGTCATCAAAATACTGCGGCGTTTTTCACCACCAGCGGTCAAAGACAGGATACCCACCCCCAGATCAAACCCATCCAATAAAACATACAAAAATAGGAACAAACCGAGGATAAAAAACCAGACCTGGGGCAAAAAATGCTGAAGCGGTTCTAACGGTTCCATAGCAACTCCTAAAGTGAAATTGACGCCGAACTAACTTACGATTGACTGGCTTCCGCAGGCCGTTGGTCAGGAATGTGTTGCGCCGGGTCAATGACAATTGCCGGTTGCACAGCCGTCCGGGGAGCCGGTAGGGTCAAATTGGGACCTTTCTGGATAATTTTCTTGCCAAAATAGAGGGTCATGACAAAGAAAATGGCATACATCACCATTAGCCCCGAAAGAGAGAATAAAATCACACCCGGTGGCAAATCCGAGACCGATTCTACGGTACGCAATTCCCCGTAAACGATCCAGGGTTGACGACCCACACACCGCACAATCCACCCGCATTCCACCGCAATATATCCCAGCGGTCCCGCAAATATCCACGACAGAAGTAACCACTTATTTTGACTGACCATTTCAGGGGTTAACTTGCCTCGCCACCACTGAACCACTGTAATAGCCATCAGCGCAGCAAAAAACATCCCAATCGCAATCATGATCCGAAACGAATAATACACCATGCCTACCATCTTGGGACGGTCATTGGGCGACCATGCTTTTAACCCTTGAATCGGTGTATCTAAAGTGGGCTTCAGTTCCAGTAAATAGCTGAGTACCCCCGGAACTTTCAACTCCCAAGTATTGGTTTCTAACTTATTATTGGGGAGAGCCAAAACACTCCAATCCGCCGGGGTATGGGCGGGTACTGTTTCCCACAGAGCTTCCATCGCCGCCAACTTGGTTGGCTGATAATGATACACCTGTTCTGCGCTCAAATGCCCCAGGAAAATTTGCAAGGGAGCTACCGCAATCAAGACCACCAAGGCCAGCTTAAACGAGCGGCTGAAAAATTCCGTGTTCCGTTTTTTCAACAGATACCACGCACTGATACCCCCAATCACAAATAACGCCGTTTCCAGGGTGGCAAAAAACATATGCAGGAAACTGTTGAGCATGAAGGGATTCCCAATCGCTCCGAAATAATCCTGCACAATGAATTTACCATCCTTAAAAATGCCCCCTGCCGGTGTCTGTAACCAAGAATTGGCTGTCAAAATCCAAAATGTAGATAAATTCGCCCCGATTGCCACAA
>JAUQVQ010000192.1:0-4084 GCA_039794725.1 Gloeomargarita sp. HHBFW_bins_162 | reverse complement strand
AATGCCCATTGGGCAGATAACTGGATTCTGACAATTTCTGGGGCGGGTATCCTGCTGGGCTATTGCTACCAAGCCCCTCCTTTTCGGTTTGCCTATCGGGGGTGGGGAGAACCGATGACGTTTGTGGCGTTTGGCCCTCTGTCAACCTTGGCGGCCAGTTATGCCCAGCTGGGACGGTTTAGTATCATGGCCTTCTGGGCTTCGCTGGTGGTGGGGTGTTTGGTGACGGGGATTATTTTTGCCCACCATTTTCCCCAGGTGGAGGATGACCGGCGGGCAGGTAAACGCTCTCCGGTAGTGCAACTCGGCGGCCAACGAGCCAGTCGCATCTACCCCTGGGTGGTTCTGCCTGCCTACGGGATTACGTTAATCGGCGCACTAATCGGCATTTTGCCGGTGACTGCCCTCATTTTTCTCATCAGTTTGCCCTTGGCACTGCGGCTGGTGACGTTTCTTTGGCAGAATTATGAGGGAGCCATCAGCGGCGGCGCCATGCCCTTGGCGGTGGGATTGCACGCTTTGGGGGGAACATTATTGGCGGTAGGCTTGTGGGGGAGTCAGGTTAACTTTTTCCAGTAAAATGCGTTGTTGCGTCAGCATGGCGTCCAACCGCATCTCATCCGGGTGATCCCAGCCCAGTAGGTGGAGGAATCCGTGAGCGGCGAGCCAGGCCAATTCATTGATCAATTCCCCCGCAACAGCCTGCCGTTGGGCGGTGGGGACAGAAATGACAATATCCCCCAAAAATAAAGGAGCATCGGGGACAACGGGGACACCCGCTTCCAGGGCACTAAACGCCAGCACATCGGTAGGGGTGTTTTTGCCCCGATAGCAACGGTTGAGGGCTTGTATTTCCCGGTCGTCGGTGAAGCGCAGTCCCATTTCATAGCTGGGAGCGGGGGGTGGAGTTAAGGCTGTTAACCATTGGGTCAACCACATGTGCCAGGGTAAATTCAGTACAACGGGGTCAAGCCGATCCACGATCAGGTCTAATTCCAACTCAACCACCTGGCGTAAGCGATTTGCGCTCAATAATACCTGCATCTAAAACCTCCAAAAGCTGTTTCAGGTGTACCGGTTGCTGCCGTTGGATGGGCTTAAGACTAAGAACATGACGGATGACCGGGTGGGTGAGGTCAATCATTTTGCTGATCATGGCAGGTATCTCCAGAGGGCATAGGTCGGGGAAATGGGTACTACAATTACTTTACGAGTTTATACCTATGTGCAAGGTCAAGGGGATAGGTGAATGGTTGGGAGTTTCTTAATTATTATTCATATTCACCAGGACAAATTCCCGATCAGCGCACCCTCCACCTCGAGTTCTGCATTCCTGTGAAACGATTCTCGGTGCCCACAGGTTAAACGACGACTAGGTTCGCAACCCAAAAGGTGTCTCCTACCGCCGTCCCGGTGTCGGACGAGACCGACGTTGCTCCTGTTGCCGCCGCCGATCCCGCCATTCCGCCCAGGTGAGATACCCCACGCCCAGCGTCACCCCCCCCAACAATACCAGTGCCGCCCAAAATAAGGCCACCAGGGGTGTATCCACCATCAAGCCACTCCGTCAACCCTGCACAATGATTTTACCCTGCATCCCTGCACCCCGGTGGGGTGTGCAGTAGTAGGTGTAGGTTCCCGGGGGCAAACTCTCATCAAATGTGATGCTAAAACTGTCCCCCACCTTATACACCAAGCCTTGTTGAGAAAGTTTATTGGCTAGCTCTTTATCCCCGTTCGGCACACTGCTAAAAATCACATTGTGGGGCGGCAGTTTGTTGTTCAACCACTCCACCGTATCCCCCTGTTTAATCGTCAACTGCGCCGGTTGAAAGGCCAGCATACCATTATCCGCCCCCATCTTAATCTGATAGGTTTGCGCCAATGCCGCCTGCCCTGTCCCCAACCACGTAAGAACGACAGCCAGCAGAAGCACGACATAACGCATCCATCGAGACACCATTACGACAACCTCCCAAGAACTAGAACCTCAAGTCAACCCAACTTTTCAGAAAAGTTTACATTTACTTAATAGTTTAGCAAACCGTTGCCTGTGGTAGCCTAAAAACAAACCAGAAGAGGGCATGACTCGGGTTTACGGTGCTTTTGTGGACCCCCTCAGCCATTGTCGAGAGTACTTGACTTTGGTGTTTTCCCCGTTGACGGTTCCCTTGGCCGCTCGTTGGCGTACCAACAGTATGTCTGCAAATTTTATGGCGGATTATGTGACCCATTTATTCTCAGACGGTCAGTGGCCGCTTCTACTCAGTTATGGATTAACCGAGCTACACGGAGCGATTAATTATATTGTCAATGAACTGCTGGAAAATGCCATGAAATTCAGTGCCCCGGCATCCACCTCACCGGTAACCATTAGTTTAGAAATTTACCCTAAACAGTTAATGGTGCGGGTACAAAACGACATTACACCAGCCACAGCGGCAGAGTTAAAAACCGTGATCGAGCAGTTATTGTCCCACTCGCCCCAAGAACTTTATTTAGCGAAATTAGAGGCCAATGCCTTAGGAGAATCTCCCCAATCGGGCTTAGGTTATCTCACCATTTTGCATGATTATCAGGCACATCTAGGGTGGAAAATTACTCCGGCAATCCCCCATTGGCAGGTGACGACTTTGGTACAGCTAACCCATCCGCGAGGTGAGCCATGAATTGGTGGCAACAGGAATTGACGGGGGAAGGCTACCGGATTTATGGGGAATTAGACCCGCCTCGATTGGTCTTGGAGGGGTCGTTGCGGCTGAATGGCATGGCGGCCTATCAGCCCCTGACCGACTGGTTATCACAGGTGGTGGCGGCGGCTCCCCCGCAAATCATGATGGATTTAGGACAACTCAAATTTGTGAACAGTTCGGGGATCAATGTCTTGTCACGGTTTGTGATTCAGGTGCGGCAAAAAGGCACGATTCAACTCACCATAAAATGTAATGATAATATCCCCTGGCAACATAAATCTCTAATCAATTTACAACGGTTATTGCCCACATTGATTTTAGATTTTGCGCCATGAATATCGAAACCAAAACTGCTGAACTTGAAGCCCGGATTCAACAGCTTGAACAGGAGAAACGTGACCTGGAAATTCTCCTGGAGAATACGACTGCCCATGCAGATGCCATGACCCAACAACTGGCGGATAAAATTCTGCAACATGAGCAAGCGCAACGGGATTTAGAAATGTCTGAGTCGCGTTTGCACCATCTCTTAAGCACCCTTGAACAGGAAAAAAAAGATTTGGAAGTGATTTTAGAAACCATGACCACTCATGCCGATACGGTGGAAGCCCAACTCCGAGCAGAAGCCCTTGCCGCCCTGCGTCAAAGTGAAGCCCAATTCCGTACTTTGGTAGAAGCCAATCCGGTGGCGTTGATGATTATGCACATGGAAACCGGGCAAATTTTGTATCGTAATCCGGCGGCGATTGCACTGTTGAGGATTCCCCCGAGTACACCAATGAATATGTGGCGCGGGCGAGATTTTTGCCATGACCCGACCGATGTGGATCGCTTGAAAGCCCTCTATGCCCAGCAGGGAAGCGTTGCGAATTATGAGTTGCTTTTGCAACGACCGGATGGTTCCACCTTGTGGGTTTTGTTGAGTTGGCAACCATTTGTGTTTCAGGGACAAGATACGGTGTTGAGTGCCCTGTGGGATATTACTGCCCGCAAACAACAGGAGGAAAATTTACAACGCCAAGTCGCCGAATTAAACCAAGCAATTGACCGACAAAAACGGGATCGACAAGTTGAAGAAATTACCGAAACCGAGTATTTTCAACATTTACGCAAACGGGTACAAGAACTGCGCCGGTCATCCTCAATTTAATCACCTTAGAGACAGAATAATTCTTTTTGAGTTTGGGGCACCTCTATAAATTGCAAATTAGTGGTCGCAGGGGCACCGCCCCCGTTTATGGTTCTCCCTCTTGTTTGTTTTTGAATCTTTTACTTTTAAGCACCTCTATAAACTGCAAATTAGTGGTCGCAGGGGCACCGCCCCCGTTTATGGTTCTCTCTCTTGTTTGTTTTTGAATCTTTTACTTTTAAGCACCTCTATAAATTGCACA
>JAUQVQ010000191.1:0-4102 GCA_039794725.1 Gloeomargarita sp. HHBFW_bins_162 | reverse complement strand
CCCGAGGGATCAACGATAGGGAACCTCTATTAATTCATCATTAGCAGTCGCAGGTGTTGTCCCCATCTCTGGTTCTCAGTAATTTAGGCATTCTGGCAATAGAATTTCCCTTTTGTTTCGATCAATATAGCAATCCTAAAAGAAAGGATTCGAGAACATCGAAGAGAGAAAGAATCAAAACGGGGGAACCCTTATGCCAAACTCAAATAGGATTGCCGTATTCCCTTAAAAATTGCAAATGAGCGGTCGCAGGGGGGCACCTCCCGTCTCTGGTTCCCCGCCATCTCTGCATTCTCACTCAGAAATTTTCTGCCCGCCTGAATACATAGAGGTACTCATTATTCACTTAAGGGCACCTCTAAAAATTGGTAATTAGCGGTCGCAGGGGGGCACCCCCCGCCTCTGGTTCTCCGTAATCTCTAGATTCCAACTAAGAGATTTTTGCCTCGCTTGAATAAATAGAGATGCCCTTAAAACTCTCAAAAAAATGCTTAGGTTGAGAGTTTGAGGCTGACGAGCATGGAGGGATTTGAACCCCCGACACCCAGAACCGGAATCTGGTGCTCTATCCACTGAGCTACATGCCCCCGTTGACCGGACGTTATCCTATTGTAACAAGTGCGTGGTTCCGGTACAGTCTTGTTATCATACCAGATGAATTCCTTTTTGGGTTATTGTTCATGCGTGTTCGTCACTCTCTGCGATGGCTTCGGACGCTCCTTGTGGTGTTAGCGATTACGGGGCTGGTGGTCTTGGGGGCAACGGGGCTGTCCCAAGCGCAAACCCGGTCGGCTCCAGCAGCTAATCAACCGGCAAATCCCAATCCGATTGGGGTTGACCCCCTGGATGCAACGGTTTCTCCGCCGAAGTTGTTGAGTATGCCCGGTGGCCGCAGGTTGATGGATGAGGCGGCGCAGGCGATTGCTCGCAATGATTACAAGTTGGCGGTCTCCAAGTTGCAGGATGCCCGGCAGGTGTTTAACCAGGTGTCCACGTTCCACTCCCAGCTGGTGACCAGTTTCACCGGGATTGATAACCAAGTGGCGGATAGTCAACGCCGACGGGCAGGGGAAGCGGCGGAGATGCGGGATCAGGCCACCTACCAACTGGCTCTGGTGCACCGGGCGCAACAGGAACCGGATTTGGCGGTACCGCTTTTGGTGCAAATTATCCGTAGTCAACAGCCGACGCGGGAGTTGGGGCAAAAAGCCTATCAGCAATTGCTGGAAATCGGGTTTGTGGACATTCCCTTCCCTCGCTTTGGGGATACGGCACCCAGACCCAGCACCCCTGTTGCTCCAGCGCAACCTCAATCCCGCCCGGCAGAACCGCAACCGGCGCCCAGTCCTGCTCCTACCCCCCGGTAATTCTGGATGGATGCCCGCCCCAGTTGGGATGAGTATTTTTTGATGCTGGCCAAGTTGGCCGCTACTCGTTCCACCTGTTTGGCGTTGCCGGTAGGGGCGGTGATTGTCAAACAGCGACAGGTGCTCGCCACCGGCTACAACGGCCCTCCGTCCGGTTCGCCCCACTGCACAGCGCAGGGGTTTTGTTATCCGGGTCTGCCCAGTTGTGATGCCAGCCGCACCCTGCCCTCCCGCGCAATTCACGCCGAAGCCAATGCGATTGCCCAGGCCGCCCGTTATGGGATTGCCACCGAAGGCGCCACGATTTATGTCACCCTGGCTCCCTGTTTGTCCTGCCTGAAACTGATTATCTCCGCCGGGATTCGGGAGGTGGTGTACGAAACGCCCTTTCACGGGGACAATACGGTGCAGGCGGGTTTTATCGGTGAGGGGCTGGTGCATCTGCGGCAGGTGGAACTCACCCCGGCAGTGATGGCACGGGCACTCCAGTTTTTGCAGAACCCCACTTCCCGTTTGCCCCAAATGCTTTAATAACCAGCACGCCCCCGCAGAATCATCGCCATTTCGTTGGGTTTGGGGGAGGATTCCAGGGCGGTTTCTTCGGTGATGCGGCCTTCCTCGTAGAGCCGTTGCAGGCATTGATTCATGGTACACATCCCATCAAAACCGGAGCGGGGAATGATTTGTTCAATTTCTTCCACTTCGTCCCGGCGAATATAGTCTTTGATGGCATCGGTGTTGATCATGATTTCATGAATGGCCGCCCGCTTCCCATCGGTGGTGCGTACCAACGCCTGGGCAATCACCGCCACCAAGGTTTCGGCAATTTGCACCCGCATGGGGGGTTGTTCCGAGGGTTCATACAGGTTGAGAATCCGGTCAATGGTTTTCACCGCACTGTTGGTGTGGAGGGTGCCAAAGACCAAGTGGCCGGTTTGGGCGGCTTTCATGGCCGTATTCACCGTTTCCCGGTCCCGCATTTCCCCAATCAGAATCACATCCGGGTCTTCCCGCAGGGAGGCTTTCAGGGCGTTGTCAAATTTGTGGGTGTGGATGCCCACTTCCCGTTGGCGGATGAGGGATTTTTTGCTGAAATGGACAAATTCCACCGGGTCTTCAATGGAAATAATGTGTTTGGGCAAGTTTTGGTTAATGTAATCCACCATCGCGGCCAAGGTGGTAGATTTCCCGGAACCCGTTGGTCCTGTAACCAAAATTAACCCCTTGTGGTAGTGGCACAAATCCTTGAAAACTGAGGGTAAATTTAACTGTTCAATGGTGAGGATTTTCAGGGGAATTAACCGCAAGACTAACCCCGGTCCCCGTAGAGAAATAAACAAATTAATCCGCACCCGAATCTTGTCTTGGAAACTACAGGCACCGTCAAATTCCATATTTTTGCGGAACTGTTCGATTTGTTCCGGTTGGAGCATTTCCGCCACCCAACGGTCGTAGGTTTCTAAGTCGGTAACGGGCAAATCTTCAATAACTTCCATGATGCCCCGTTTGCGGAAGCGAGGCCGTTCGTTCACGCCGATATGGATATCGGATGCGCCCTCATCTTGCGCCCGGAAGACCAATTCTTCCATCGAGGGGATGCGAACACCACTACTTTTGGCGGCGGGCGGTGGGGCTTTGGGTACCGGCGGCGGCACAGGCATGGTCGGTACAGTCGGCGGCGGCGGTGCCATCGGCCGGGGCGGAACCGGGGGGATACCGCCACGAGGGGGAGGGGGAATCGGGGTTGCGCTCATCGTCTTCGCCTCCAGGGTGGAAAGACCAACTGACTGTTACTGTACCCAAATCGTGCTCTGATTTTATCTTGATTGGGGCGGCATCGCTTAAACTAAATTTAGCTATGTCAGGCGTAAGGGCAATGGTTGCAACCGGGAAACGCATTTCCTTTGCGGAGTATTTGCACTACACAGATGGTTCCGATACCAAATATGAATTGGTGAATGGGGAACCTGTACCAATGGCATTACCAACGGGAAAACACGCCACTGTGGGTAAGCGTTTGGAGCGGTATCTTGACCAAGAAATTACCCGTTTAGGTCTGAATTGGGTAACGGTGCGAGGGGAAGTGGGGGTGCGTTGTCCGAGGGGGGCAGATTTAGATACGGTACGCATTCCTGATCTGTTGGTGATGCCGGAACAGGACTGGTTAAAATTACAAAACAAACCGGCGGTAATTGACTTTGATTGTCCGGCTCCGTTACTCGTCATTGAGGTTGTTAGTCCCTCAACGAAAACAACTGATTATCGCACTAAACGTACAGAATATGCGGCTAGGGACATTCCTGAATACTGGATTGTTGACCCGTTGGACATGAAAATTTTAGTATTAACCAATAGCGACGGTTGGTTCGATGTGCAGGAATTTATGAATGATAATTGTATCAAGTCTCCTGCATTTCCAGAAGTAGAAATTACTCCGTTACAACTGATGAGTGATTAGTGGGTGCCTCTATAGGACACCTCTATTTATTCAATCGGGGAAAGAATCTCTCATTTAGAATCCAGAAATTACGGAGAACCAGAGACGGGGGCTACGCCCCTGCGACCGCTAATTACTAATTAATAGAGGTTCCCTTAATTTATTTAAGCGAGCCAAAAATCTTTTAGTTGGAATCTAGAGATTACGGAGAACCAGAGGCGGGGGGTGCCCCCCTGCGACCGCTAATTACTAATTAATAGAGGTTCCCTTAATTTATTTAAGCGAGCCAAAAATCTTT
>JAUQVQ010000190.1:0-4123 GCA_039794725.1 Gloeomargarita sp. HHBFW_bins_162 | reverse complement strand
CTTCGGGAGCGGCAATGTCTAATCCATAGTGAAATTCCTCACCCCGAGGGCCAAAGGGGGAGGTGTATGCCACAAATTGTTCCACCGGAAACGCCGCCTGATGCCATGCCCCCGTCGCCAGACTCTGTGGCTGACTCGACCCCGACCAACCCCAAATCCCTGCCGTTACCAGCAGACCGATTGCTCCTCGCCACCACCGCATACAAAACTATTCCTGAATTGCTCCAGGACACCGCATCAATACCTAAGTAAACCTAGAATTTTACTGCGCCGCCACTAGGGGCGGAACTATCCCCCAGAGAGTTTTGGGCAACGAGCTACCCTTCCCTCGGGAGCAGGAGCGTCCCCCCAAACTATACCCCAGGATGATTGAGAAATTCAACGGGCATTCGTTAGGCAGGCACCAACTCCGGGCGCCGGGAATGGCGAATCCCCTCAATAGCCGCCCGGTAATCCGAGGCTTTGAACACCGCCGAACCCGCCACAATCGCATTCGCCCCCGCTTCCAGAACTTGCCAGGTGTTATTGGCTTTCAAGCCGCCATCCACCTCAATCCACGGGTCCAGCCCCCGTTCGTCACACATTTGCCGCAGTTGGCGAATTTTCGGCACCACCTGGGGAATAAACCCCTGCCCGCCAAACCCCGGATTGACGCTCATAATCAGCACCAAATCCACGATGTCTAACACATAGGTAATCAAATCCAAGGAACTGGCCGGGTTCAACACCACCCCCGCCTGCTTGCCCAGTTCCTTAATCTGGTTGAGCGTCCGGTGCAGGTGAATCGTGGCACTGCTTTCGGCGTGTACCGAGATGATGTCCGCCCCCGCTTTGGCAAAATCCGCCACATACCGCTCCGGTTCCACAATCATCAAATGCACATCCAGAGGTTTGCGCGTCACCGGGCGCAGGGCTTCCACCACCAACGGGCCAATGGTGATATTGGGAACGAACCGCCCATCCATCACATCCACATGAATCCAGTCTGCGCCTGCGGCATCCACCGCCTGCACTTCCGCCCCCAAGCGACTAAAATCCGCCGATAAAATGGACGGTGCAATGACTACCGGTTTCCCTGCCATACCCTTTTGCCCCAATGGTTACTCCTCTAGTGTAATGAAAGATGTAGCAAATCTAAAGTTTTTTACCAGGATGCCCTGCCGGGGATCAGGGGATTCCTCATCGCTTCGGAGACAGTCTGGGGGAAAGAGTCAATCAACCCAAGGAAAAATTTTTGCGCCACTTACTGGTCGAAATTCGGGGAATAATGCTAAATATGGTAGGTAATACTAATCGGCTCACCTGTGGGTGCGAAGGCATGGTTTATTCTCCCAGCCATCCTCAACCGTTAACCGTTAGCGACGACCTGGAACAACTACTGGTCATTCTGCCGCCCCCCATTCGCCACCGCCTGGAACAGCACTGCCAACGCCAAGAAATTATTGAAATTGTTCTGGATTTGGGTCGCCAGCCCGAGGCCCGCTTTCCTGACCACACGGAATACCTACACCCGGAACCCGTAACCCGTCAGGATTTGGACTATGCCATCGAGCGGGTGGGGGAATTTAGCGGTGATAACCGGGCGGGGATTGAACGCACCCTGCACCGGATCAGTGGCATTCGCAACCGGCAAGGCAAAATTATCGGGCTTACCTGCCGGGTGGGGCGGGCGGTGTTTGGCACGGTGAGCTTGATCCGGGATTTGGTGGAAACCGGCCAATCCATTCTTTTATTGGGACGACCGGGGGTGGGCAAAACCACCGCTCTGCGGGAAATTGCTCGGGTTCTAGCCGACGATTTAGGCAAACGGGTGGTGATTATTGATACGTCTAATGAAATTGCGGGCGATGGGGACATTCCCCACCCGGCGATTGGTCGTGCCCGCCGGATGCAGGTGGCTCGCCCCGAACTCCAGCATCAGGTGATGATCGAAGCGGTGGAAAATCATATGCCGCAGGCTATTGTCATCGATGAAATCGGCACGGAGTTGGAAGCCCTCGCCGCCCGCACCATTGCCGAACGGGGGGTGCAGTTGATCGGCACTGCGCATGGGAATCAAATTGAGAATTTAATGAAAAACCCCACCCTTGCGGATTTGATTGGCGGGATTCAGGCCGTCACCTTAGGGGATGAGGAAGCCCGGCGGCGGGGCACGCAAAAAACGGTTTTGGAGCGCAAAGCCCCGCCCACTTTCACCATTGCGGTGGAAATGCAGGAACGCTACCGCTGGGTGATTCACGAAAAAGTGGCCGATACGGTGGATAACCTCCTGCGGGGGCGCAAGGGAGCCACTCAGATTCGCACTTTGGGCGAGGGGGGACAGGTGATCACCACCCACGAACTGCCTGCCCCCGAGCCGCAACCCCCCACGCAGTTGCGGCGGTGGCGGCGAGCCGGACGGATGGTCGCTCTGCCCGAAACTTCAGAAGCGGGGGAAGAATTTGCCCAACTGCTGGACAACGCCCTGAGCGAAGACCCCCTGCCTTTTGAGGGCTATCTCCAACGGGAAGGGGATGACCCGGTGCATCTCTATCCCTATGGGGTGAGCTTGGAATTGCTCAATCAGGTGATTATGGCTCTGGATTTGCCGATTGTTTTGGTGCGGGACATTCACCAAGCCGACGTGATGTTGACCCCCCGGGCGCAGGCTCGCCAAAACCCCAAAGTCCGGCAGATGGCCAAATCCCGGCAGTTACCTGTCTATACCGTCAAAGGCAATACCCTGCCCCACATCACCCGTGCCCTACGGCGGCTGTTGCGTTTGGATGACGGGGAACCCGGCGAAGACTGGCCGTTACTTACCCAGGGACGGGAGGAAGACGAGATGGAAGCCCTGGAGGAAGCCCGCCTGGCTGTGGAGCAAATTGTCATTCCGACGGGTCAGCCGGTGGAATTGTTGCCCCGTCCGGCGGCCATTCGCAAGATGCAACACGAGCTGGTCGAGCATTACCGTCTGCGTTCCGACAGCTTTGGGGAAGAACCCAACCGTCGTTTGCGAATTTTCCCGGCCTGAATCGGGTATGATATGACCGGATACCTAAGGGGGATTGCATGGCTGATTCAGAAGCCCGGCAGAGACGAATTCAAGAACACCTGCGCCGCACCACGGAGATTAATTTCCAGCGCACCGCCAGCGACCAGGATGCCCGCAAGCAAAAGGTATTGGAACACGTCCGCCGCAGTTTAGGGTGACCCGATGGCTGAAGCACTGATTGTCCTGGTCACAGTAGGGGAACGGAGCGAAGCGGACAACATTGCCCAAGCTCTGGTCGGCGAAAAACTGGCTGCCTGCGTGGGGATCATGCCGATTGAGTCGGTCTATATGTGGGAAGGGGAATGGGAAAATCAAGTGGAATTTCAATTGGTGATTAAAACCGTCAAAAGTCGTTATCCCCAAGTGGAAGCCAAAATTTTACAACTCCATACCTACGAAGTCCCGGAAATTCTGGGATTACCCGTTGTCGCCGCCTCAGAACGCTACTTAGATTGGGTGGTACAACAGACCAGTTAAATTTTCACTCAAGAGAACCTCGATTAATTCAAAATCAGCGGTCGCAGGGGGGCACCCCCCGCCTCTGGTTCTCCGTAATTTCTTGATTAGACCTCTTGCGTCAATGTTAGGGAACCTCTAAAAATTGGTGATTAGCAGTCGCAGGGGGCACCTTCTCTGTAATTTCTGGATTCTAACTGAGAGATTCTTTTCCCAATTGAATAAGGGGAACCTCTATTAATTCATAATTGCGGTCGCAGGGGCGCAGCCCCCGTCTCTGGTTCTCCGTCATCTGGGTATTCTGGCAAGAGAACTTTTCCTTTGCTTCAATAAATATGAGGTGTCCTTAATTCATAACTGCGGTCGCAGGGGCGCAGCCCCCGTCTCTGGTTCTCCGTAATTTCTGGATTCTAACCGAGAGATTTTTTCCCCGATTGAATAAATAGAGGTGCCCTTAAATTCATAACTGCGGTCGCAGGGGCGCAGCCCCCGTCTCTGGTTCTCCTTAATTTCTGGATTCTAACCGAGAGATTTTTTCCCCGATTGAATAAATAGAGGTGTCCTTAAGTTAAGAACTGCTTTACCTGTTGGAATAAACAGAGGTGCCCTAAAGAGAATCTCTATATAATTCAA
>JAUQVQ010000189.1:0-4141 GCA_039794725.1 Gloeomargarita sp. HHBFW_bins_162 | reverse complement strand
ACCCCGTCTCGGATCACCACTTCGACCTGCATTTTTTCGATGAGATTTTCGCCCACTTTCACGGTGAAATAACCATCCAATTGCCCCTGGTTCACTTCCTGTTCCATTTCCAGAGTTTGCACCTGGGTTAACTGGGTAAGGATTTGATTTTTTTGATCCAGGAGCTTACTTTTTTCATCGTTCGCTTGAAATTGAATCGAGCTGATCTGCTCCGTAACCTGCGGACTGGCGGGTTGTTTTTTCAGTTCCGTGATCGCGCGCTGGACTTGCACATCAATTTGTTGGGTGCGGGCATCAATTTGGTTAATTTGGGATTGCAAAATTTGCAGGGTTTCTTCCTTCCACCGGGGGGTGACGATGACTTTAATATTTACCGCCCGCTTCAGCATTATTTCTTGGATGTCCGCCATATTTTGACTCAGTAACGATGAACATCTGCCATCATACCCTGGATTGGCAATTATCCCACCCCCAGCCCTTGAAATTGCAGGCGATGCAAATGGGCATAAAGCCCCCCTTGAGCGAGTAATTCCTCATGGGAGCCGGATTCCACTAACTGCCCCGCTTTCAAAACCAAAATCCGATCCACCCGCCGAATCGTCGCTAACCGATGGGCAATAATCACCGCCGTCCGGTGCTCTAATAGGGTGTGCAATGCCGCTTGAATCAGTGCTTCTGTCCCCACATCTAAACTGGCGGTTGCCTCATCCAAAACCAAAATGCGGGGCTGACGAATGGCGACTCTGGCAAAGGCAATCAACTGTTTTTGGCCGGTGGATAAATTACTGCCCCGTTGCCGCACCGGCGTGTGATACCCCTGGGGCAATTGGGTGATCAACTCATGCAAATTCAACTGCCGGGTAACCCGTTCTACTTCAGCGCAGGTGTAGGGTTCTCCTAATACGATATTGCTGTAAATATCGCCACTAAAAAGAAACGGCTCTTGCAAAATTACCCCCACATACCGACGCAAATCGTTTTGAGCCAAATGGCGAATATCAATACCATCAATGAGAATCCGTCCCTGCTGCGGTTCATACAAACGACAGAGCAAGCGAATCACAGAACTTTTGCCCGCCCCGGTCGGCCCGACTAAGGCCACTTTTTCCCCGGCGTGAATCGTAAAATCTAAGTTTTTAATCGCCAATTCATCCGGTTTATACCCAAACGACACCTGCTCAAAACGAATTTCACCTCCCCCTTGAGCCGGTAAGGTTAACGGTGCGCTTGGATCACGAATGCTCACCGGTTGCGTGAGAATTTCTTGGATGCGCTCAACCGCCGTTAACCCCGATTGAATTAAGGTAAATTTCTCCGCCAATTCCCGCAGCGGGTCGAATAACCGTTGGGCAAATAAAATAAAACTGGCTAACACCCCAAAGGTTAAATTATTTCCTAAGACTAATCCGCCCCCCACCATCAACATACAGGCGGTGGCAACCAGCGCAATCCATTCCAGGGTGGCCGAAATCGCAGAATCGTGGAAAATGGTTTTATCCACTTCCCGGTTATAGCGTTGGTTCACTTTCCGAAAAAGATAAGCATTGTACCGTTCCCGGCCAAAAATCTGCACGATATTGACCCCCTGGATGTTCTCTTGAATCAGGGTGTTTAACTTGGATAATTCTTCCCGGGATTGGTAATTTGCCTGGCGAAACTGAGCTTGAAAATAGGTAATCAATGCGGTTACCGGCAAGAGCAATCCCAATAAAATTAAAGCCAATAACCACTGTTCAGTAAACATAATCACGGCAATGGCGACAATGGTAAAAATATCAATTAAAATCCCCACAGCACCCGTCGCAAAGACATCCCCCAAGGCTTCCACATCGCTGGTTAAGCGGGTGATCAATTTTCCTACCGGCGTGCGGTCGAAATACTGCATGGGTAGGGATAAAACATGATTAAACAAATCCTGACGAATATCAGCAGTGATATTTTGACCTACTTTTTGAATCAGGTAACTTTGCACCCCCTGTAAACTCAGGCGTAAGACCACCGTTGTTAACAACACCAAAGCGATTAATTGTAACCCTTGTGAGCGGGATAACCGGGCAAGAAATGCCGGTACGGGTTCCTGCCGAATCAGGGAAATGGCCTGCCCAATTAACACGGGTTGAACGGCACTGGCAAACGCCAACGGCAGGAGCAGAGTTATCGCCAATGCTAATAATTTTCGATAATGAACGGCGTACCGCCCCAACTGTTTCAGTAATTGCCAATCCCCCGTTGACCGCCGTAACCGCTGTGAATGGTGCTCCACACATGACTCAAGACCCAACGTTTTCTAGTATGGAGCAAACGGCTCCGTAACGGCTTTCGTCGAGATTTGCTAAACTATAGGGCGAGTTGGTTAGTACATTGAATTTGGGTGTGGGGTCATGGTTTCCACGTGGCGATGGCGGCGGCGACAACCGGCCAATCTGTGGCTCTACGGCGGAATTTCTCTGGTACTGCATGGAGTTGTTGTTCTGGCATTGCACTGGGCGGAACCACCATTAGAGATTCCCGAACCGGAGAAATTGCCCCCGATTGAAATTGTGGATGCGCCCAAGGTGGAACTTGACCAAACCCCACCGCCGGATACCCAAAACCGTGCCGCTCGTAATACGGTGGAGCAGGGAACGGTGCGCCCCGATGCCCCGATGAACTTAGAAACTACCCAACGGTCTGCCCCCAGTGCCACCGCCCCGCAACCGACCCAAGATATTCAGCAAGAGAAGGCATCCCAGCCAGAGGAACCGAAACCCATTGCTCAAGCGGAACCGGAACCCGTTACTGAACCTTCTCCAGAACCCGTTGCTCAACCCACGCCCAGCCCGATTGCCCAACCGGAACCGCCGCCCGCACCAAAACCCGTCGCCCAACCGGAGCCGCAACCCACCCCAGTTGCCCGTACTTTGCCCCCTCGTCCCCCATTGCCTCTGCCGCCCAAACCGGCACAAGTTCCTCTGCCCCAGCCGGAAGCCAGCCCTAGCCCTGCGCCTCAGGTGACGCAACCCGCTCCCCCTGTGACCCGACCGCAACCAACGCCTGCGGTTACCCGTCCTAACCCGCAACCGGCGGTTAATCCCAGCCCGGCTCCCGCCCCACCCCAAGTCGCCGCCGCTCCCCCCAAACCTACCGGCAATGCGTCCTTACTGGGGGGAACTTTGAGTAAAGATGCCCGCCAAGCCCCGTTGGATCAGGAAGCCAACACCACCCGCAACGCCCCCGGTCCCACCCAGTTAGCGGCGCGCCAAGAGGTTGACCTCAGCCCCTATCTATCCAACCTGCGGCGACGGGTGCAACAAAACTGGAACCCGCAAAATCCGGATCAACGTCGGCAGGCGGTGATTGGCTTTACCATCAGCCGCAGTGGGCATGTTTCCAATATGCGCATCCTACAAACCTCCGGTTCCCCCCAAACCGACGCCGAAACCATCCTGGCGATTCAACGTGCCGCCCCCTTCGGCCCGCTCCCGGAGCAATTTCCCTACCAGCAATTGGAAATCGAATTTACCTTCAACATCTACGTCAACAACACCATTATTCAAAGCCCCCGCAGTTGGTATGGCTTCTAGCCGCTTACACTGATAGAGGTTGATTAAGTAGTCAATTCTGAGGTCAGGATGGAAGTTGCCAGTCGCTTGTTTGCCGCCGGTGGGGTTGTCATGTGGCCGCTGCTGGGGTTTTCGATCCTCGCCCTAGCCCTGGTGTTGGAACGGTTGGTCTTTTGGGTGCGCGTCAGTACCCGCCAGCCGCAAATCGTTCAGGAAACCCTCTCTTTGTACGAACGCAGTCCCCGCTCTGCCATCATCCTGCTGAAACAAAACAGCCATCTGCCCCTGGCTCGCATCTTTTTATCGGCGTTGGAACTGGATCAACCCAACCCGGAGGAATTTCGCCTCGCCCTGGAAACAGCGGCACAGGCGGAACTGCCCCTGATTAAACGATTTAATACCGTGTTTGAAACCATCATCAGTCTGTCGCCCCTGTTGGGACTGTTGGGCACGGTGTTGGGACTCATCACCAGCCTGGCGAACCTGCGGCTGGGGGATTTGGGCGGGACGCAATCGGCGGCGGTCACTGCCGGGATTGGTGAGGCGTTAATTTCCACAGCGGCGGGGTTGGTGGTGGCGATGATCACCCTTCTGTTTGC
>JAUQVQ010000188.1:0-4150 GCA_039794725.1 Gloeomargarita sp. HHBFW_bins_162 | reverse complement strand
AGGGATTTTTCCAGACCCACCAGATTTTCTTGCCACACCTGATTATCCAGGGCAATTTGCTCAATCCGGGTAGCGAGGCGCAGGGCTTTAAGGGCTTGTTCGCCCCCCACCGACGGTTGATTGCCGCCCCGGACACAGTTCACAAAATGTTCCAATTCGGCGTGCAGAGGTTCGATATTGCTGGTGTAAACCCGTTCCACCAACTCATCTTGACGGTAGAGTACCTGCCCCGTTTTTTGCCCCGGCGTATGGCGATGAATGAGAATTTCATTATTCAAAAAATCGGCTTCCGTGAGCGAATTTTTGCCGTGAATGGTCAACCGGCGTACCTTGCGATGGGTGACTTTACTGGCCGTTAAGGAGGCAATCGCCCCATTGGCAAAATTCAACGTAGCCGTCACATAATCCAAATACCCGGAACCGGAAGCGTGCGTACCGCTAGCGGTTAATTTCACCACCGGTGCTGCCGTTAATTCCAACAACAAATCAATATCATGAATCATCAAATCCAACACTACAGAAACATCATTCGCCCGTTGAGAATAGGGGCTAAGACGATGGGCTTCTAGGGCTAAAATTTCTTCCTGTTGCAGGACTTTTTGCAATTCTAAAAAAGCGGGATTAAACCGTTCAATATGCCCCACCTGCAGGATGCAATCGTACTCAGCGGCGGCGTTGACCAACAATTCTGCTTCATGAATACTGGCGGCGATGGGTTTTTCCATGAGAATGTGCACTCCTTGCCGCATGCACGCCATCCCCACTTCGTAGTGCAGACGGGTGGGCACGGCCACACACACCGCATCCACATGGGGGAGCAATTCCCGATAATCTTCAAAAAAACGCACCCGGTACTTACTGGCGAGTTCTAACCCCCGCTCCACGTTGACATCCGCCACCCCCACCAACTGCACATCCTTGAGAAAACTCAGTACCCGGACGTGGTGTTGCCCCATATTGCCGACCCCGATCACCCCCACTTGAATTGGGCGGATAGGATTGGCATTGGGACTGGGGAAAGATGGCACCGGCTTCAACTCCTCAAAACACCAAAACCGACCAACATCCAGCCACATCCTAACATACTCCACCCCACAAGTGGTGAATGATAAAAAAGCAAGAAGAGGGAGTAAAATCCCTTTGGTCAACCCCAAAAAGCTGATTTACGGTAAAGACACCTCTAAAAATTGTGAATTAACGCCAGTTCGGGTTAAGCGGAGTTCTGTGAACCTATAGAGCCTATTTGATATCTATAAAGGGTACCTCTAAAAATTGCCAATGAGCGGTCGCAGGGGCGTAGCCCCCGTCTGGGTTCTATACAGTTTTTGGTGATGTTAGTTCACGGGGTCGGAACCCCCGATCATGGTTCCTACTCCCCTCTTCCGTTCTGGGTGAGGGTAGCTCAATTCTCCGTAATTTGGGCGTGCTGGCAAGAGAATTTTCCCTTAGCTTCAATAATTATAGAGATGCCCCTAAATTAAGGGTACCTCTAAAAATTGCCAATGAGCGGTCGCAGGGGCGTAGCCCCCGCCTCTGGTTCTCTGTAATTTCTGGATTCTGGCTCAAGGATTCTTTGTCCGATTGAATAGACCTCTTGCATGATTCTTAAATGGTTACATTTACCCTCACCCCCGACCCCTCTCCCATCAAGGGAGAGGGGAGAAAATCCCAAGCTAAGAAACCTGGATTTGTTCAAGGGTTTAGAGTTGCGGGAACCTCTATATAATTCAAAGTCAGCGGTCGCAGGGGCGTAGCCCCCGCCTCTGGTTCTCTGTAATTTCTGGATTCTGGCTTAAGGATTCTTTGTCCGATTGAATAAATAGAGGTTTCCTTAAATTTCTCTGCCCCTGGGGTCTTCAATAATCAGCACGGGGAAAAGGCTACTTTCTAATACCGTTTGGGACACGGAACCCACGAGCAATTCTGGCCGTTGTCCCCGTTTGCCCAGGATAATTTCGGTGGCACCAATGGCTTCTGCCGTCCGCAAAATGGTTTCCACCACCGCGCCTTCTTGGGTGCGAAATTCATAGCGAATATCCGCCAACAACCGCTCGGTTTGCTCCCTTAACCACGCCAGCCCCACCGGATCGGCCGTCTGCACCACATGAAGCACCACCACCCGCCCATCACTCCGCCGTGCCAATTCTGCCGCCTTGGTCAACACCGGCACCGCCAGAGGGGAAACATCCACCGCCGCCAGGAGAACCACGTTTTGCCCGACCGATACCTTGGTGGGGTCAACCTCGCCCTTGGTCAGTAATTGGGGAGCCAACGCCGGAATCGCCCATGCCCCTAAAGGAGCCGTTACCAGGATAGACAAGGCCGCCAGTGCCAGAATTTGCTCCCCCCCCGCAATGCCCGCCGCCAACGGCAACGCCCCAATGGCCGCCTGCACTGTGGCTTTGGCGGAATTACCCGGCAGGAGAAACCACCGTTCCCGCCACGTCCAATTACTCCCCCACGTTGATAAAAACCAGCCCACCCCCCGCCCCACCAAGGTTCCCAGCGCCAGGATAATCAGTCCCACCCCCCACATATCCGTCAAAACATTCAATTGAATAGTGGCTCCTAATAACACAAATAAAAACAATTCCGCTCCCACCCACAGCCCATCAAAACTTCCCCGCAATCGCCGAGCCAAAGGAGCATCCAATTCGATGAGAAAAAATCCCGTTGCCATCACCGCTAAATACCCGGAAAAATAGGGAAAATCTTCCGCTAAAACGACCAATAATAGAGCCAATCCCGCCGCTACCAACCCATCTTGCACGGCATTTTGTGTCCAAACTTGTTTCACTAAAATAAAGACTAATAAATGCGCCATCAACCACCCCAGCCCAATTCCCAAACCGATTTGAGTCATCACTTGCACCGGCAACCCAGTGATGCTCCGCGCCGGATTATCGGTTACCAGCCAGCCCATCAGGAGATTAAAGACCAATAACAAAAGAACATCCGACAGAGCACTGCCGGTTAAAATCGCATCAGGAATCCCCTTTTCCACCCCCCACCCCAGACTTTTGAGGCGCAACATTCCCGGCACAATCACGGCGGGAGATTCAGCGCCCAAGACACAACCCAGCAATAATCCTGTTGGGAAATCAAATTTTAATAACACCATCGCCACGACAGCCACGACCAGAGCTTCCCCCGCCGCCGGTAGAAATCCCAACCGCAGGGCGACCGTTCCCTGCTGAGCCAATTTTTCCCGGTCTAACCCCAGCCCCGCCTTCATCAAAATCACCATCACCGCCAGCACTCGCACATTGCCCGCCCCCGCCAACAGGTCAGGACTGAGTTGATTTATCCCCTGCGGACCGAGCAAAATCCCCACCAACACCATGCCCACCAGTGCCGGAATATGCACCCGACGGCTGATTTGCCCCCCAAAAAAGCCCAACAAAATAATCCACAGCAGGCTTTCTAACATCACCCATGCTCAACGCAAAAACCAGGGGTTAATAAGCCAATACCCCTTGAGGGCACCTCTATAAAATTAGCAATTAGCACTCGCAAGGGGGTACCCCCGCCCCTAGTTCTCCGTAATCTCTGGATTCCAGCTTGGCTCGCTTGAATGATATACAGCAGCCCTTTTTGAATGTGAACCAAGGGTCGCAGGGGCATAGCCCCGTTTTGGTTCTCTCCCCTCTCCCGTTCTGGGAGAGGGGCAGGGGGTGAGAGTGAATATGAGCTCTATTCTTGAACCTTTCAGGATTGCTATGAGTAATCCCTGTTGAATTGGCAACAAGGGTCGCAGGGGCATAGCCCCGTTTTGGTTTTCTCCCCTCTCCTTTGATGGGAGAGGGGCAGGGGGTAAGGGTGAATATGAGGTCTATTCTTGAACCTTTCAGGATTGCTATGAGTAATCCCTGTTGAATTGGCAACAAGGGTCGCAGGGCGTAGCCCCGTTTTGGTTTTCTCCCCTCTCCCGTTCTGGGAGAGAGGCAGACGGGAACGAGACATCACTGCTGTTGTGATCTCATTTATGATTGCTATGTCAATCTACGCTCTCAAAAATTGCTAATAAGCGGTCGCAGGGGGGCATCCCCCGCCTCTGGTTCTCCGTAATCTCTAGATTCCAACTAAAAGATTTTTGGCTCGCTTAAATAAATTAAGGGCACCTCTAAAAATTAGTGATTAGCGGTCGCAG
>JAUQVQ010000187.1:0-4151 GCA_039794725.1 Gloeomargarita sp. HHBFW_bins_162 | reverse complement strand
TGCCCTAGAGGTAAAAAATTGTCAATGAGCGGTCGCAGGGGGGCACCCCCCGGCTCTGGTTCTCCGTAATTTCTGGATTCTAACTGAGATATTTTTTCCTCGATTGAATAAATAGAGGTGCCCTGATGATAATGGCACCATCGCACTACCAAATAATTACAGGGCACTTCTAAAAATTGTGAATTAGCCGTCGCAGGGGCGCAGCCCCCGTCTCTGGTTCTCGATAATCTCTGTATTCTCACTCAGAAATTCTCTGCCCGCTCGAATATATAGAGGTAGTCATTATTTACTTGAAACTCTCACCAATTTAGCCGGAGCAAAAAAATACCCCACCGACCGGCAGGGTAATTTTTAACATTAGTTAGTTATCAATTCCTGGTGTGACCTAAGCGGGGGTAATGCTGGCGATCCGCCCGCCCTGGCGTTGGATTTGTTGCATCCGCGCCGAGAGTTGTTCGTAGGGCACCAACAGGGTTTGGGTACTCCGCCGCACCCGAGAACCCGTAATGCCCGTCACTTCCACCCGATACACCCGGCTACTGTCGCCCACCAATGCCCCTTGGCGAGCCGGGCCGGTTTGATTCGGGGTTGGCCGAAACGCCCAGCCATCGTTCACCCCCGACGGAGCAATCACCGTATTGGCCGTGTTACGGGCTAAATCCCAGGTCAGCCGGGGGTTGCGCCGCTCCACCTGCGCCCGGTCACTGTTGGCATAGCCCCGGTAGAGGCGGAACATCCGGGTAAAGCCCACGGTTTTCTGCCCTCGTTGCGACCAAAAGCCCCGGTAGTAGGGCACAATGTTTTCGCCGAAATTGTCCTGGTACTCCGGGCTGTCAATGTAGGAGTCAATCTCCGCATCGTAACCCTGGTTGACGTAAATATCATTGTGCAGGCTAATTTCCATCTCATCGTAGGGGGCGCGACCGAGTAGATGTTTGTAATTCAACTCGATAAACCGCACCTGGGGATGGGGATAGAAAAATTTGTTTTTGTACAATTCAGATTTAGCCAACGCCCGCACAAATTCCCGCACGGTGATGTTGCCATTGCGCAGTTGCGATTCGGCAAACTTCAACCGCTCCGACCCCATGATGTAGTCGTTGCCAATCACCTGCCGGTAGGCCGCCCGGATCACCCGGTCGTAGTCTTGATCGGTGGGATTGCTCCGCAGTTCGATGCGGTTGTCCCGCTCAAATTCACTAATGCCTAAATTTTGCGCCGAAGTGGATGTCGTCATGGCGTAATTTTCCCCCAAAAAATGCCAATTGCTACGAAGAACAAACCCGGCAAGAACCACCCCAAAGGTTATTCCCACCGGGTTTGCAGTCCAACGTGAAAAGACTAGCTCAGGGCGTTGATGGCGTAGTCAATGTAGTTGTTGGCTTCGGTCGCCGGTTGCCCGGTCAGCCCATGATTGGCTTTGATGCTCTTGAGGGCTTCCACGTACCAACTGGGAGACAGGTTGAAACTGCTGTTGATTTCATCCAGACCGGCGATCAGGTACTCATCCATCGGCCCGGTGCCACCCACGATCAGGCAGTAGGTAATCATGCGCAGATAGTAACCGATGTCCCGGGCGCACTTGGCTTTGCCCCGCTCATCGTAGGCGTACTCCGGCCCTTGCATTTGGGTGGTGTAGGGGAACTTGTTGTACACCGCTTGGGCGGCCTGTTGAATCAACTGATCCGCTTTGGCGGTCAATTCTTTTGCGGCTTGCAGACCCGCTTGCGCCCGGCCAAACCGGCCAAAAGCAGATTGCAATTCGGTGTTGCTCAGGAAACGGCCTTCGCTGTCAGCCGCGGCAATGATTTCGGTCAAAGGGGTTTTCATGATCGATCAACTCCTAAGTTAAGTACACAATTTCAATTCAACACAGCAATCAGAGCCACAGGGCGTTAGACAACCGCCGCCGCCGCCCGGTCGAAGTAGCTGGCAATTTCCGACACGATTTGGCTGCAATCCCCTTTGGTGATGCCATTGGGGTCGTTGACGATGGAAATCGCCGCTTCTTTCATTTTCTGAATCCCCACTGCCACCGAAGCCCCCGGCGTGCCCAGAGCTTGGTAGGTTTCCCGCAGACCATTCAAACACCGGTCATCCAACACGCTCGCATCCCCGGCCAACACCGCATAGGTCACATAGCGCAGGATGATTTCCATATCCCGCAGACAGGCCGCCATCCGTCGGCTGGTGTAGGCATTGCCGCCCGGTTGGATCAATTGGGGCTGTTCAGCAAACAGGGCACGGGCCGCATTGGTCACAATCGCAGCGGCATTCGAGGTGAGACGGTTCACGGCATCCATCCGCTTGTTGCTTTCGGCAACCATGGCCGACAGGGCATCAATCTGGGAAGCGCTAATGAATTCGCCCCGGGTGTCCGCTTGGGCAACAACTTTGGCAAATGCGTCCAACATGGATGTGAATCTCCTTTTAACGGAATCTGCATTAGACAGTTTTCATGGTGGAAGCTACGGCACCAACCTCAACCCCTCCAACCATTCTCAAAAACCCATCCGGTTTCTCAGAATCGTCCCAAGGGCAATGCTGGCCTAAACCGCATATCCTCCAAAAACTTTTATAACTGAAGATTAGAGACAACTTTTTTAAGAATGATTGCGACCACCTCAGAGAGTGTACACGGACACAAACCGGCTGTAACCCATACAGAGGCGGTATTACCCGTGTTCCATGCCAAAACGTGCTGAACCAAATCAGCCAATATCCGCAACAAAAGTCAACAATAGTTCATTAAATCTCAGGATTTGCCCGACCTGTGCCCAGAAGAGGAGCTATTTCCTTCGTATTTCTTAATAGATGCCCTCAGATTGCTTAACATTCTCAGCAAAAGGGGTGAGAGCGACCATTCTTGAGTATCATCGAGAAACAGAGCGACTCCAAGCGTAATATTTTTCTGGAGAAATACCGATGGCATTACCGTTACTCCGTTACGAGCCGACCAGCCAAAATCAGCGGGTGGTGGGCTATGAGGTGGGGGGAGACGAGCAACCCCGGGTGTTTACCACCGAAAATTTGTTATCCGCCAGCGATATGGATGGGTTGATTTGGGCGGCGTACCGGCAAATTTTTAGTGAACACCAAATGCTCAAGGCCAACCGGCAAACAATCCTGGAATCCCAACTGCGTTACGGCCAAATTACAGTGCGGGATTTTATTCGGGGATTATTGATTTCCGAAACCTTCCGTCGCTATAACTATGATTTCAACGATAATTATCGCTTTGTGGAATTGGTGGTGCAACGGGTGTTAGGGCGGGATGTGTACAGCGAACAGGAAAAAATCGCCTGGTCGATTGTCTTGGGCACCAAGGGGTTAAAAGGCTTTGTGGATGCCCTGATTAACAGTCCCGAATACCTGGAAAATTTTGGCGACAACACCGTACCCTACCAACGGCGACGCATCCTGCCGCAACGGGAAAAGGGCGAAACCCCCTTCAATCTGAAAACCCCCCGTTACGGTGCCTACTACCGGCAAAAACTGGGCTTTCCCCAACTGGGAGCGGGTCTGCCCGCCAAACGGATTCCCGACCGGGGGCGCAAAGGGGGCGACCCCGCCGACTACCGGGAGTTGGCACGGTTGGTCATCTACTCGGTCAAAACGCCGCCCGCCACCGCTACCATTCCCGACGACTTCTTGGCCGCTGTGCCCCGCCGTCGCTAGGGATTCAAGGGCAGTTTCCGCCGGGGGGGTTGGGCAATGTTGGGCACCCGCCAGCCCCGGTCAAACCCCCGTTCCGACACCTTCAAGACGGGGGCGGCCTGGAACCGCTTGAACTCCGCCCGCTGTACCATTTGCAACACCCGTTCAATCAACGCCTCATCGTGTCCCGCCTGAGCCATCTGTTCCGGGGTTTGCCGTGCCGCCAACCACCGATGCAGAATGTCGTCGAGAATTTCGTAGGGGGGCAAAGTGTCTTGATCCGTTTGTCCGGGTTTTAATTCGGCACTGGGAGCTTTGGTTAAGATAGATACAGGAATCAGAGCCGTTTCTCCTCGGGATTGCGTATATTCATTGTACCAACGAGCGAGGGCGTACACCTGGGTTTTCCACAGGTCGCCCACGGGAGCCAACGCCCCGCACATATCGCCGTACAACGTACAGTAGCCCACCGCCAGTTCCGATTTGTTCCCGGT
>JAUQVQ010000186.1:0-4152 GCA_039794725.1 Gloeomargarita sp. HHBFW_bins_162 | reverse complement strand
AAATTAACGGTGAGGATGCCCCGGTGACGGCGGGAAATTTTGTGGATTTGGTGCAACGGGGTTTTTACAACAACCTGACCTTTCATCGGGTGGTGCGGGAGCCGCAGCCGTTCGTGGTGCAGGGGGGTGACCCCAGAGGCAATGGTACGGGGGGCTTTGTTGACCCCCAGACGAAGCGGGAGCGGGTAATTCCCCTAGAAATCAAACCGACGGGTGCCCAGCAAGCCGTCTATGGACGTACCTTCCCGGAGCAAAACATTCGCCAAGCGCCCAAATTGAGACACAACCGGGGGGCGTTGGCGATGGCTCGTTCGCAAAACCCCAATTCCGCCTCATCCCAGTTCTACATTACCCTGGCGGAAACCAGCTTTTTGGATGGCAATTATGCCGTGTTTGGCTATGTTACTAAGGGGATGGATGTGGTGGATAAAATCAAACAGGGCGACCGGATTACCAGTGCGACGGTAACAAAGGGGTTAGAGAATTTAACCACGATTAAGTAAGTAGTAATCACAGTTCTTTTGTTTATTCTGGGTACCTCTAAAAATTGCCGGTCAGCGGTCACGGGGGCGCACCCCCCGCCTTCGGTTCTTGGTAATTTCTGGGTTCCCGTTAAGGGAACCTCTATATAATTAGAAATTAGCGGTCGCAGGGGGGCACCCCCCGCCTCTGGTTCCCCGTAATCTCTGGATTCCAGTTAAGAGATTCTTAGCTCGCTTGAATAAATAGAGGTGCCCTTAATTCATCATTAGCGGTCGCAGGGGCGTAGCCCCCGTTTTTGGTTTTCTGTAATTTGGGCATTTCTGATAACCCTAGTACTCTCTTTTGAATTGAAAACAAGGCTCGCCGGGGCATATCTAGCCTGTTTGTGCGTGAATCCTTTAAAATTGCCGTACTTCCCTTGGAGGTCAAACTGCACCTGGGCGGTTATGATAAAGATGGTCAACTGTTGGGGGTTTTGTCCATGTCCAGCACCGTACCACTTTTACTCCAAGGTGCCATCAGTTTTATCAATATCTATTTGGTATTGCTGATTATTCGGGTGTTGCTGAGTTGGTTTCCTACGATTAACTGGTACAACCAACCCTGGATGACCCTAAGCCAACTGACAGACCCCTATTTGAACCTATTTCGGGCGATTATTCCACCCTTGGGCGGTATTGATTTTTCGCCGATTTTGGCATTTCTTGTCCTGCAATTTGCGGTCACTTTACTAACGACGGTGGGAAGTAGCAGTGCCTCCTTCGGGTTCTAATCGCATTCAGGCCGCCCGTACCCTCAAACGAGCCAGTTGGGTGGGGTTTTGGGTACAGGTGGTGTTGGGGGTGGTAGCGTTACTCATCCTGTTGTTTGCCCTGCTGCAGCGGCGGATCAACCTACAAAGCGGCACGGGGTTAACCCTGGGTTTGGTGGGGATTGCTTCTTTGGGGTTGGGCATTTGGCTGAAATACCGAAGCATTGATCTAGCCAACCGCGTCGCAGAAATGGAATGGGAACACCGCCCCCGTAAAGAAGATGTACTGAATAAATTATGTTTGGAAATGGGGGTCTCCTTAGTCGGGATGTTGGCAACCCTGCTCGGTACATTTGTGGTCATTGGCAGTCTATTTGCCAAGGCGTTACTCGTCCCCCAGGGGACAATTGCTCTGGCTAATCAGCCGGTGGATGCCCTGGATATTTTGGTTGTACAGGGTTTGCTCAATACAATTGCAGGACATTTTGCCGCATTGGTGACGACCTTGTGGCCGTTGTGGCAAATTACTCGGGCTGAAGCAAACTGAGGCTGTACTCTTGCAGGACAGCTAGGGGGATAATTTCCAGGGTTTTTTGGTGGGTGGCACTCAAGACGACCGGGGGAGCGACTCCGGCACGACGGGCTTCCTCCCAACGGCTAGCGCACAGACACCAGCGGTCTCCGGGTTTCAACCCAGGAAATTGGTACTGTGGGGCGGGGGTGGTCAGGTCGTTGCCCCGTTGCTTGGTGAATTGGAGAAATTCCGGTGTCACTTGGGCACATACTGTGTGAACTCCTGTATCCAACGGGCCGGTTTCACAGTAGCCGGTGCGATAAAAGCCCGTCATGGGGGAACGGCAACACAGTTGTAACGGTGTCCCCAAAACATTCAACGCTTCACTCATAGTTTTCAGGGCACTGGCTGAATAACTACAATTATTTTACTTAAATTTGGGAGAGTTTCAACTGATTGATGATAATGGCACCATCGCACCACCAACCAATAATTACAGGGCACTTCTAAAAATTGTGAATTAGCCGTCGCAGGGGCGTAGCCCCCGTCTCTGGTTCTCGATAATCTCTGCATTCTCACTCAGAAATTCTCTGCCCGCTCGAATACATAGAGGTGCTCATTATTTACTTGAAACTCTCAAATTTGGGGGGGACTACATCCGGTAAATGGCGCCGCCAGTAGTATAACCAAAGTAACCCCATTACCCCGACAGCAATACCCGCCAGACTAATAATCTGGGCAATGCGGAGTGACCCTAACATTAAACTATCGGTGCGTAGCCCTTCAATCAAGAAACGCCCCACACTGTAGGTGCAAAAATAAACCAAAGTTAAGGTTCCAGGACGCAACCGAGGGTATCGAAAAAACAGGTTTAAGAGTAAAATTAACACCAATAAATTCCAGATTGACTCATACAAAAATGTAGGGTGAAAATACTCAAATTGCCGAAATTCGGGGGGACGGTTTTGGTAGGGAATATACAATTTCCAGGGTAAATCGGTGGGAATACCAAAGGCTTCAGAATTAAAGAAATTACCCCAGCGGCCGATCATTTGACCCAACGCCAGAGAAGGAACCAAAACATCGGTTAACTGCCACAGGGAAACTTTGTGTTGGCGAGCGTAAATCCAAGTTGTTATTAACCCGGCTAAAATTGCACCATGAATTGCTAATCCTCCATGCCAAAGGGCGAGAATTTCCAGGGGATTTTGGGCATAATATGACCATTGAAATACCACATAATACAACCGGGCGCCTAGCAGGGAAAAAATTACTAAAACTAATGCCAAATCAGCGATTAAATTGGGGTCAAGTTGCCGTTTTTTAGCGAGAAATTGAGATAAATTCAACCCCAACAATACCGAAATACCAATTAATAAGCCATACCAACGCAAAGAGAAAAAGCCATATTCCCAAATCACCGGGCCGGGAGAAGTAAACACCATAGAATCAGTTACCTCCCTGATGACCGTTGGGATAATTGCGGGTCAGCACATCCAAAAGTAAACGGACATCGGCTTGCATGGTGCGGGTATCTCGGCGTAATTCCTCAATCGAGCTTTGCTGTTGCATGATAATTTGCATCATCATCGCTTGTCCTTCCCGCAGTTCCCGAATCGCATCGGCATTGGCTTCGACTTTGGCTTCAAGGCGAGTAATCGCTTCAGCATTGGCTTCGACTTTGGCTTCAAGGCGGGTGATGGTGTCCTTCAATTGAGCAATACCTTCTGCATTCGCCTGGGTTTGGTCGGCCAAGCGGTCGAGCATCTCGTCATTCCAACGGGCCATCGGGGTTGCTCCGGTAATTTTTCTTTATCTAATCTACCTCTTGATGACCGTTGGGATAATTGCGGGTCAGCACATCCAAAAGTAAACGGACATCGGCTTGCATGGTGCGGGTATCTCGGCGTAATTCCTCAATCGAGCTTTGCTGTTGCATGATAATTTGCATCATCATCGCTTGTCCTTCCCGCAGTTCCCGAATCGCATCGGCATTGGCTTCGACTTTGGCTTCAAGGCGGGTAATCGCTTCAGTATTCGCCTGAATTTGCACCTGCAACTGGCTGATTGCTTGGGTATTCGCCTGGGTTTGGTCAGCCAAGCGGTCGAGCATCTCGTCATTCCAACGGGCCATCGGGGTTGCTCCGGTAATTTTTCTCTATCTAATCTACCTCTTGATGACCGTTGGGATAATTGCGGGTCAGCACATCCAAAAGTAAACGGACATCGGCTTGCATGGTGCGGGTATCCCGGCGCAATTCCTCAATCGAACTTTGTTGTTGCATGATAATTTGCATCATCATCGCTTGTCCTTCCCGTAGTTCGGAGACCTGAACTTCTAGCCGACTGATGGCCTCAGCATTGGCTTCGACTTTGGCTTCAAGGCGGGTAATCGCTTCAGTAT
>JAUQVQ010000185.1:0-4155 GCA_039794725.1 Gloeomargarita sp. HHBFW_bins_162 | reverse complement strand
TCCTGCCACAGCCATTCCATACACGTACCTCCAGCCCCCTTCCCAGTGTAATTCCAAAGCCAAAGCCCGGTTACAACAACCCCCGATAGCGGATAAACACCAACACCATCGCCCACGAACCCAGGGTTACTTTAATTGCCACCAACACATTCAAAATCGGAATCATCCCCCCACTCACCAACGCCCCCAACTCCCCTTGAGGTAGCGCAAATCCCAGCAGGGTTAACAGCGACAAGGTAATAAAGGTCAATACCGCCAACTTTTCCCAGGTGGAAACGTGCCAGCGTTGGTAAATATGTTGTAAGAACTGCGGCGGCGAAGTCATGGCAATCAACCCAATCGCCGTCCCCCCCGCCACCCCGGCGGCAAAGCCCCCCCCCGGACTCAAATGCCCCCGCAGTGCCAATTCCACCCCCACCAAAGCGGCAATCGTTGCCCCCAACTGCGCCAACACCACCGACGGGGGATCGGTTAACTGGACAATGCGACTCAACGGCCGCTCATTTGCCATCATCCCACTCACCCCCATAATGGCAATCGTAAAGACAATGACCTCACTCACCGTATCAAACAGCCGGTTGCGGAGAATGATGGCCGACACCGCATTGGGAATGCCACTGTCCTGCACCACCGCCTTGACAATTTCGAGAGGTGACTCCGGCACAGGATGCACCAGAAAGATCATCTTCACCCCAAACGCCACCGCCGCCAGGGTATAGAGCCATTTTCCCATCAATGCCCCTCCGAGGTGACGACCGGCTGATAATGAACCGTCATCGGGGTCGGCCATTCCCGTTGCAGGATTTCGTACAGACGTTGAATCGGCGTAATCGTCTGCACCCCGTGCGGTTCCGTACAGGTACACATCCCATGCACTTCCTGATCGGCCAACGCCTGTTTTAATGCCGCCAATTCCCCGTAGGGCACCCATTCCACCTGCACGTGCTGTTGCCCCAACACCTGCCGCATCGCCGTCATCAGGGTTTGCAAATCCGCTTCCCGTTGCGCCAAATCCGCCTGCAACACCCCCAAGCGCACCACCAGCGACGACCGCACCGCCACCGCATAGAGAATCACCGCCAACAACGTCCCCACCAAGGCTTCCGTGAGAGCCACATCGGCGGCTCCCAGCAGGGCATAGACCAACGATGCCACCGACCCCAACACCCCCCGCACCACCAACGCCCGGTAGGGATTGGTTTCCAGCACCAACAATCCCGCCGATAACGGGAGCAATAGCATCATTACAATTACTGTACTATCCATGCTCAGACTCCGGGGAATGCACGGTTCGGGTCGGGGTGGAGCAATAGGCCAACACGTAGCCCAACACCGTATTCCACATCACCAGGGATAACACCGCCAATAGGAGCAACGGCCATTCCCGAGGGCGGCGGAGCAGCAACCCCACCATAAACGCCATCGAGCCCAGGGTATCGGCCACCGACAGGTAGTGTAACTTAAACAAAATCGAACGGCGGGTGAACAGTACCGGGGTGCCCCAGAACCAAAACACCAACCCTACCCCCAGGCAGATGCCGCTCAAGAGGTCAACCCAAAAATTATCTACCACCTTGCCCCATCCGTCGGAGTAAATGTGCCAACAGCATAAACCCCGCATTGCCCACGCTCAGGGTAATCACCCCCACCAGCCCCATCATCCAGTCATCCCGGATCACCGAAACCACGAGCATAATCAACGAGGATTTCGTCGCCACACTTGACAACGCCAGCATCGTTTCCCAAATATCGCCCCGGCGAGCCGTATGATAAAGCGGCAACAAAAACGCCCCAATCATCCCCCACAACACCACCTGAAGCATCATCATCGCGACACCTCTTGGCTCGGTGGTTCCGGTTTCAGATAATGCACCACATACCCATCCGGTTCCTGATAGTTCAAGACGATAGTTTTCGGGGTAAAGGTAATATAAAAAATATCCAAAAATACCAGACCCGGTGTGCGATTGGGTTGTACCGGATCAATCTGAATTTCCTCACGGGTGTGGGGGCTAACCATCATTTCCAGGGCTTCCGTGTAGGCTTGGGGAATCGCCCGCACAATCCGCCACACCCCCCGCCCCAGTTCCGGCCAATTCTGACGCAACCGCCCCCTATGGGGCAACAGCACCGCCACCAGCAAGCCCAACAGGATATTCACTCCACTGAAATTGGCCGTCAGCAGGAACCACACCGTCAACCGCAACAAAATTGTCCCTACCATCCCCAGGCCAACCAAAACAACACGACCAACCCCACGCTCATCACGCCCAACAGATGCGCCAACTGTTCCAGCACGTGCGAAAAACGCACCGTCAACCGCCGCACTACCCCCCAGTATAAGCTCCATCCAATCGCAATAATGACCAACGGTTTAATCACATTCCCCCAGGTGAACGCTTCGTAATACACCACATTCGCCACGAATAACCCGCCCAACAACACCCCCATCGCCCCCCAAAACCCCTGCGTCAACGCCGTTGGCGTCTTCGTCCAGGGCAAGAAAAACGCACTCGCATAAATCGTCGCCGTCCCCACCGCCGCCCCGTTCATCCCCCATTCCTGCCAGGGCAACAGATTTTTCATCGTGAGAACCTTCGCCCCAAACCCCGCCAACAAAGGGAACCCGGAAATCGAAAAACTCGCCAACGCTAAAGGAATCCCCAAACTCCGGGGAATGCCCTGTTGCTTTAATACGTCCAGATTCCGACTGGGCAACTGCCCGGCCACCAAAAACAACGCCGCCTTCACCAACCCGTGCGTCAGCGCATAAAATCCCCCCACCTGGGGAGCCGCCAAAATAAACCCCATCTGAGACGTGGTACTCCAGGCCAACACCCGCTTGACATCCCGCTCAAACAGGGCATACCCCACCCCCAACAGCGCCGTTCCCACCCCCAGCAACCGGATAATCGGCTCCACTTCCTCAATCAATAACGCCACCCGAATCAGCGGCAAAACCGCCGCCTTGACCACCACCCCCGACAACAACGCCGACACCGGAGCTTCCGCCGAGGCATGGGTCATCGGCAGCCAAAACCCCAGCACGAAAATTCCCCCTTTAACCAGCAATCCCAAAATCAACAACGCCACCGCTTCCGGGGGAGCCACCCGTAGCCCCACAAAATCAAACGAATGGTCGGCTTCATACACCAACACCGCCCCCACCAAATAGAACAACATGGCGATATTGCTAATCAATAAATAACGCAACCCCACCCAAATCACCCGTTCCGTGCGGGGATAAGTAATCAATAAAAATGCGGCAATGCCGATGACTTCCAACGCCACATACAAACTGATCCAATCTGTTGTCGCAAACGCCACATTGATACTGCCATGTAAGATTAAAAGTTGGGCAAAGAAAAAGGGCGTTTTATCATTTTCCCAAGTCGCAAAAATCACCGCAATCGTGACTAAAGCATTCGTAACAATAAAAAAGCTCGTGAGGCTATCTAAATATAAACTCACCCCAAAACTATCCAGCAAGCGCAAACTCACGGGTTCCGCCTGCACCCCCAAAGCCAAGCCGTATCCCAAGGAGAAAAACCCCACCCAAAACACAAAAGGACGCGTGAAGCGGGGCAGGAAGTAAAGAATAAACCCCAGCAAAAACGGCAAGGCAATCCAAACCAATGTGACTTGATTCATGGGGAATTTTTCAGTTCAATATCCCGAACCTCTAACGTGGGATGATACCGGGACAATTTCATCACCCCCACCAACATCAACGCCTGAATGGATAACCCAATCACAATCGCCGTCAAAATCACCCCCTGCGGCACCGGGTCAGCATAGGCAACAGTACGATTTGGGAATAAAATCGGGGTAAATACACCGGTTCGGGATGCCACCACCACATAGTAAGCAATCACCCCCGTACTCATCACATCCATCGCCACGATTTTCATAATTAAATTCTTTTTGAACAGGGTGCCCAAAAAACCAATCAAAATCGTTGCAAACACACAGGCTTCCACCAGAATCATCGTACCCTCAAATCAATCATGAAACTAGACATGAATACCCTCTTGCCCTGCACCCACCACCGGACGTTGCAGCGGGATATTCAATTCCACCAAGGCTTTCGCCAACGCCACCCGCCGTTCACTCACCAAATGATCCAACGGCAAACGGTCTAAGACCCCAAACTTT